>JAVQXS010000016.1:0-12245 GCA_033578065.1 Thermoleophilia bacterium | reverse complement strand
CGGCTCGCTCATGCTCGCGGTGGTTCCGCCAGCGGCACCGACGGCGACGAGCGAGACGCCAGCGGCGAGCGCGAGCCCGGCCAAGGTGGCGTGGTACCTCATCGTTTCCCTCCCTCGGATCGAGGATGCTCTCCGAGGATGCCAGCCTGCCCGGCCCGAGGCGCGATCCCTCGACGCTCCGAGCCGAATCCTTACGAGAGGCTGCATCGCCGCCGAGCTCGAGCCCGGATCGCAAGCCTTACGCGCTCCGAACACCGCGTCGCTACCCTGGCTCGCCGTGCGGATCGCCTGCCTCCTATCCGCATCCGTCGCATTCCTCGCGGTCGCCGTCCCGGCGGAGAGCGCGGACCACGGCGCGCGCGCGCTCCCCGGGCCCGGGGTTGTGCCCTCGCTCGAGCCGGAGGAGACGCAGGCGCTCTGGGCGACCATCGTCCGCTGGCGCGCCCGGCAGGCGGCGCCGAGCGAGGAGTGCCGCCCGATGCGGCTCGTCTTCTACGCGGCGACCGACTGGCTCCGGCTCGCGACGAAGCTCGCCGCGAACGCGTCGCCGTGCGCTGAGTACTACATCTCCATCCCCGCGCTCGTCGGGAACCGAACCCAGATGCGCCGCGACGCCGCCTGGCGGATCCGGGCGCTCGGCCCGAACTTCCATCCCATGGCGGAGTTCCACTTCGCGACGTGGAGCCGCTGGGTCGCGGAGACGGGAAGCTCGTGGTACGAGGCGGGCGTTCTCTGGCGGAAGCGGATGGCGGAAGCCGGCTTCGACGTCACGCAGGGCGACACGTGGGTTGTGAACGAGCTCCCGAGCACCGTGCGCCGGGGTGACGGCAACGCGCGGGCGAGCGTCCGCGAGCTCCTGCGCGGGCTCTACGAGGGAGACGGGATGCGGCCAACGCGCGGCGTCGTGCTCGTCGTCGGCGTCGGGCAGCGCCTCGACAACGTGTCCGTGTACCAGCACACCCTCCAGGGCTGGCTCGAGGACGCGGCCTTCTGGTCGGAGGTGCAGACGTACGTCTCCGACTGGGCGCAGGAGGTGTACGGCGACGTGCGAGCGCACGCCGTCCCGGGCACGTCGGTCGTCGCGCGGCGGGAGCTGCTGAGCGACTTCCTCCACCACAAGCTCGTGCTCGCGAGCGCCGGTCCCCAGACGGTCGAGGTCGCCCGCACCTACCTCCGCGACGCGCATACCCCGCTCGGGAACGCGGCCTGGGAGCGCGACCAAGGCTACGGCTGGACGATGGTGCCGGCCGAGCAGATGGCGGCCTACGTGTCCGCCCAGGTGCATGCCATGCGCCACTTCGGCGCCACCTCGGGGGCCTCGCGCGACCGGGGGGGCTTCGCCTGGGCGCCGCGGAACGCGAGCGGGCTGTCGGCCGAGGAGTTCGCCTCGCGGACGGACGAGATCCTCGATCGGCTCGCCGCCGCGATCCGCGACACCGGCGAGCGGGTCGACCCCGAGGAGCCGGGGATCGCCGCCTGTGGCCCGCCGGGGATCGATGTGCTCTGCGCCTTCGACGTCGAGGGCGCGCGCTTCAACGGCGCCTGGCGCTCGTTCCGCACGTGGACCGCCGCCGTGCTGCGAGTGGACGTGCCCGAGCGCCCGATCCTCGCAGGCACGGCGTCTCCCCCGATCGGGCTCTCGCTCGTCACGAGCGCCGGCTCGCCGGTCGTCGCGAGGACGCCCGTCCCGGTGACGCTGCAGACGAGCTCGCCGCAGGGCGCCTTCGCTCCGAGCCCTTCCGGCCCGTGGACGCAGACCCTCTCGCTCACGCTCAGCGGCAGCTCAAGCGCGATCTTCTACTACCGCGGCACGCGAGCGGGAATACACACGCTCACCGCGACCTCAGGCGTCGCGCGGCCGGGAGCGAGCACGCTCGAGATCGTCCCTGGTCCCGTCGTCTCGCTCCGCGTCGAGCCGGAGTCTGTCGCCGTGCGCGCGCGATCGACCCTCCGCCTCGAAGCGAGGGCGACGGACGCCTACGGGAACGCTGCGCCTGCGCAGCTCTCCTGGCGAGCGCGCCCTCGCGCGCTCGGGAGGATCGCTCCCGGCCCGGAGGGCTCGGCGACGCTCGAGGTCGGCCGCACGCTCGGGGTGGGAATGGTCGTCGCAAGAACCGTCGGAGCTGCAGGCCCGGTCGCCGCGAGCGCGCGCGTCACGGTCGTTCCGGCTGACCTACGGCTCGCTCCCATCGCCTTCCGAAGCGGCGAGAAGCGACTGCGCATCCTCGTCCGGACGCTCGACGAGGCAGGGGCGCCGGTCTCGCAGGCCCGCCTCGCGGTGCTCGTGCGGCGCGACGGCAAGCGACAGACGCTCGTACGGGCGACGACCGGCCCATCGGGGACGATCGTCGCCGTCGTGCCGGCGCGGAGCGGCTGCTTCTCCGTCGAGGTGACGCGCGCGTGGGCGGCGGGCTTCCGCTGGGACGGGCGCACGCCGGAGAACCGCTTCTGCCGGCGCTGACTGCGCCGCCCGCCGCCTTCGGCGCTACTCGTACGCGATCGCCTCGAGCGGATCGAGCCGCGCGGCGCGTCGCGCCGGGAGAATCGCCGCGACGATCCCGACAAGCACGGAGGCGACGACGAAGACGACGACCTGCGCGGTCGGGAAGGCGAAGTCGATGAAGTCGACGCGGGCGATGAGCACGACCGCGAGGACGAGACCGAGCACGATCCCGACCGCGGCTCCGACGAGCGCGGTGATGACGGCCTCGTGCCGGATCATGCGTCGCACCTGCGTGCGGGTCATGCCGATCGCCCGCAGCATCCCGATCTCGCGCGTCCGCTCGAAGACCGTGAGGACGAGCGTGTTCACGATGCCGAAGACGCTCACGAGCACGGAGAGCGCGAGGAGGACGTAGAGGATGTTGAGGACGGCGTTCAGCCCCTCGATCTGGCTCTCGACGAACTCCTCGCGCGTCTGCACCTTCGCGTTCGGGAAGTCGGCGAGCGCCGCCTCGAGCGCCGCCGTGTTCTCGGGGGTGACGTCCCCCTCCATGGCGACGAACGAGTAGAGGTTGCGCGGGGTCGCGACGCGCGCGTCCCAGGCCTCGGTCGAGATCGTGACGTCGCCGAAGGGCGAGCCGCCCGTCGGTGGCTCGAAGACGCCGCGCACGACGAACGTCCCTTGCTTCCCCTCAGGGAAGGTGAGCTCGAGCGTCGAGCCGACACCGAGGTCGTGCTCGTCGGCGAAGCCGTCGTCGACGAAGGCGCCCTCGGCGCCGAGCTCGGCGAGGACATCCTGCGCTCCCTCCCGCCAGCGGAGGTTGATGAGCTCGCGCGCGGTCGGATCGACGGCGGTCGCGAAGATCGTCTCCCCGAGGACGCGTACCTGCCCGGTGCGGACGTTCATGACCGCGACCACGCCGGGAGCACGAGCCGCCGCCTCGGCCGCGTCGATCGGGATGGGCGAGAAGTTGTTCTGCGCGGTGATCCCGTAGTCGGAGTCGGACTCCTTCCACAGCTCGTCGACCGCGCTCCGGAACGTCTGGACGATCCCGGCGGCGAGGGTGGCGACGAGCGTGACGAGCGCGAGGCCGATCATGAGCGCGCTCGCCGTCGACGCCGTGCGCTGCGGGCTGCGGCGCGCGTTCTCCCGGCCGATGCGGGAGGTCGAGGCGTCGGGCACCACCCCGGGCAGCGCCCTCGGCCACTCGGGCTCCCAGCGCGTGAGCGCGCGCGCGAGGGCGAGGACGAGGACGAGGAGAGCGAGGAGCGGGTTGAGGAGCGCTCCCCAGACGAGCGCGGCCGCGCGGCCAGGCGCCTTCCCCGGACCCCATGCTCCCCGGCGGAGGAGCCAGAAGGGGAGCGTGAAGAGCGGCCAGGCGAGGACGGAGAGAGCGAGGACGCTCCAGCGCGCGACGGGTGAGGCACCCGCGGCGAGGCCGGGGATGAGCGGGGTCGTCACGCGGGCGGCGGCGAAGAAGGCGAGGAGGACGCCGATCCCGATCCAGAGGAGGACCTTCGTCGTCCCGAGCTCGGGAGCGAAGAGCCCGTAGAGGAGCGCAGCGAGGCCGAGCGCGCCTGAGACGATCGCTCCCACGCTCCGCGAGGGGAAGAGCGAGCAGCCGAGGAGAACGAGCGCGAGGGCGACGACCGCGAGCGCGACGCTGAGGATCGTGCCCCCCGGCGCGAACCAGACGACCGCCACCGCGCTGCCCGCTCCGAGCACGACGAGGGAGGCCGCCTGCCAGACGCCTCGCACGGCGTCGAGAGGCTCGCCGGGGAGGGTCGCCCCCTCCCGCACGGCAGCGATGGGCGGCACGCTCGTCGCGCGCAGCCCCGGGTACACGCTCGCGAGCACGGTGACGCCGATGCCGGCAGCGAGGGCGACGACGACCGTCCGCGTCTCGAGGACGAGGCCGGTGTTCGGGAGCGTGAAGCCGCCAGCGTCGAAGAGCTCGAAGAGCCCGGTCGCGAGCAGGAGCCCTGCGAAGACGCCGACGACGGAGGCGACCGTCCCGACGACGAGCGACTCGAGGAGCACGGAGGCGAGCACCTGTCGGCTCGTCGCCCCGATCGTGCGCAGCGTCGCGAACTCGCGCGTCCGCTGGGCGATCGTGATCGAGAGCGAGTTCGCGATGACGAACGAGCCGACGAAGAGCGCGATCCCGGCGAAGGCGAGGAGGAACGTCCGCAGGAAGGAGATGAACTCGCTCGTCTCCGAGGCCTCCGCGGCCGCCTGCTCTGCCCCGGTTCGCACCTGCGTGGTCGGCGGCAGGACCTCCTCGACCTGCGCGACGAGCTCCTCGGGCTCGACCCCCGGCTTCGCCGCGATCGCGATCTCGTCGAGCCTGCCGACCTTGCCGAAGAGCCGCTGCGCCGTCGGCAGATCGAAGCCGGCGAGCGTGGCGCCGCCGAGGGAGAGCCCGCCTGGGAACTCGAACGTCCCTGCCAGCCGGAGCCGCTCGATGGGGCCCTCGGCCTGGATCCCGATCGTCTCCCCGACGACGAAGCCGGCCTCGGAGGCCGTCCTCGCGTCGATCGCGACCTCGTTCGGACCGGGCCAGGAGCCCTCCACGAGGACGAGGGGGTTGAAGCGCGACTCCCCGTCAGCGATCGAGAACCCGAGATTCGGCGCCCCGCCGAAGACGAGCGCCTTCCCGTCCCGGCCGATGATCTGCGTCGAGTCCGAGTCCACGCCTCCCTCGGCCTCGGCGACGCCGGGGAGCGCCCGGATCTCCTCGAGCAGGGACTCGGCGAAGGAGGGCTCTCCACCCGCCGCGAGGTCGAAAGCGGGCTTGCCGGTGACGACCGCCGTCGACGTCGCACGGATCTCCGAGAAGAGGCGATCGAACGCCCGATCGATCGAGTCCGTGAGGACGTACGTGCCGCTGATCATCGCGACGCCGAGGACGATCGCGAGCGCGGTGAGGGTCGTCCGGAGCTTGCGGGCGAGGACAGCGCGGAGCGCGAAGCGGATCACGTGGACGAGGGGGCGCTCTCGGCCGCGACCTCCTCCATCGCCGCGAGGATCGCGTGCTGGTCCGCCTCTGCGAGCTCGCGGACGATCCGTCCGTCCGCGAGGAAGAGGACCCGGTGGGCCATCGCTGCCGCGCGCGGGTCGTGGGTGACCATGACGACGGTCTGCCCGTACTCCTCGACCGAGCGCCGGAGGAGCTCGAGGATCTCGTGCCCCGTCGCCGAGTCGAGGTTCCCTGTCGGCTCGTCGGCGAAGAGGACGGTCGGACGCGTCACGAGCGCGCGCGCGATGGCGACGCGCTGCTGCTGGCCCCCGGAGAGCTCGGACGGTCGATGATCGAGCCGGTCGGCGAGCCCGACGTCGGCGACGAGCTGCGCGAGCCACTCCCCGTCGGGCTTCCTCCCTGCGATCGCGAGCGGCAGGAGGATGTTCTCGCGAGCGGTGAGCATCGGCAGGAGGTTGAAGAACTGGAAGACGAAGCCGACGTGCTCGCGGCGGAGCTTCGTCAGCTCCTCGTCGCCGAGCGCCGTGAGCTCGCGCCCCGCGACCGTCACGGTGCCCGAGGTCGGCTTGTCGAGCCCGGCGAGGATGTGCATGAGGGTCGACTTCCCCGATCCTGAGGGCCCCATGACCGCGGTCGCCCGACCGGGCGCGATGTCGACCGAGACGCCACGCAGGGCGTCGACGGCCGTCTCCCCTGCCCCGTAGCGGCGGGTGACGTCACGCGCGACGACGACGGCGCCGTTGCTCAGCTCGGTCAGTCCGGACTCCTCTCGTGGCCGGCCGCGAAGGCTACCGGCTCGCTTCCCGGCACGGGACGCGAGCGGAGAACGCGTCAGCGCATGAGCTGCGCCGCCTCCGTGAGGACATCGCCGAGGATGCCCGCGATCTCGTCGAACTCGGCCTGGCCGGCAACGAGGGGCGGCGAGATCTGAACGACCGGGTCGCCGCGGTCGTCCGCGCGGCAGATGAGCCCGGCCTCGTAGAGCGCGTTCGAGAGGTAGCCGCGGAGGAGTCGCTCGCACTCCTCGTCGGAGAACGTCTCACGCGTGTCCTTGTCCTTCACGAGCTCGAGGGCGTAGAAGTACCCCGTCCCGCGGAGGTCGCCGACGATCGGGAGGTCGAGGAGCTGCGCGAGCGTCGCCCGGAAGGCGTCCTCGTTCGCGCGCACGTGCTCGAGGATCCCCTCCCGCTTCATGATCTCGATGTTCTTGAGCGCGATCGCGCACATGACGGGGTGTCCGCCGAAGGTGATCCCGTGCGAGAACATCGAGGTGTCGGCGAGGAACGGCTCCATCACGCGATCGGTGGCGATGACGGCGCCGATCGCCCCGTACGAGGAGGAGAGACCCTTCGCGCAGGTGATGAGATCGGGGCGGATGTCGTAGCGCTCCGACCCGAACCAGTAGCCGAGCCTGCCGAAGCCGGTGATGACCTCGTCTGCCGACAGGAGGATGTCGTAGCGGTCGCAGATCTCGCGCACCCCCTGCCAGTAGCCCGCGGGAGGCGTGAACGCGCCACCCGCGTTCTGCACGGGCTCCATGTGCACCATGCACACGGTCTCTGGGCCCAGAGCGAGGATCGCCTGCTCGAGCTCGTCGAGCAGGAAGCGCGTGAACTCCTCCTCGGTCTCCTCGGGCGGGCGGTGGTAGCGGTTCGTGTTCGAGACGTGGCGCACCTCGGGGACGAGCGGCTCGAAGGGCGCTCGAATGGCCGGGATGCCGTTGATCGAGAGCGCGCCGAGCGTCGTCCCGTGGTAGGCGATGTGGCGGGCGATGACCTTGTAGCGGCTCTGCGAGCCGAGAGCCGCCGCCCGCAGCTCGTCGTGTCGCGTCTCCGGCTCGGCGAGGGCAGCCTCGAGGCGGCGCGCGCCGCGCACGCGGTAGTACTGGCGGGCGAGCTTCCACGCCGACTCGACCGCCTCCGAGCCGCCCGAGCAGAAGAAGACGCGGTTGAGGTCGCCGGGCGCGAGCGACGCCACCTCCGCCGCGAGCTCGATCGCGCGCGGGTGCGCGTACGACCAGTTCGTGTAGAAGGGGAGCTCGCGCATCTGCTCGAGCGCCGCCTGCCCGATCTCCTCGCCGAACGAGTAGCCGATGTTGACCGAGAAGAGGCCAGCGAGCGCGTCGAGGTAGCGCTTCCCGTTCACGTCCTCGAGGTAGCAGCCCTCACCGCGGACGATGATGGGAACGTCCTGCGTCCGGAAGCCACCCATGCGGGTGAAGTGCATCCAGAGGTGGTCCTTCGCGAGGCGCTGGAGATCGGGTGTCGTGGCGATGGACATCAGGCTCCTTGCGTTCGGCGTCCGGCCCGGAGGCTGGAGATGATGACGTTGACGACGGCGAGGGTCACGGCGACGAGGAAGATAGCGCTCGCGATGACGTTCACCTGCGGAGGAACGGCGACGCGGGCCGCGCCCCAGACGAAGATGGGGAACGTCTGCGTCGGCCCAGCGACGAAGTACGTGATGATGAAGTCGTCGATCGAGATCGCGAACCCGAGGAGCGCGCCGGCGAGGATCGCGGGGGCGAGGAGGGGGAGCGTGACCTTGCGGAACGTCGTGAGCTCGTCGGCCCCGAGGTCCATCGCCGCCTCCTCGAGGTGGCGGTCGAAGCCGACGAGGCGCGCCTTCACGGTGACGACGACGAAGCTCACGATGAACATCACGTGGGCGACGAAGATCGTCCAGAAGCCGGTCGCGACCCGCGCGGTGATGAAGAGCGAGAGGAGCGAGGCGCCGAGGACGATCTCCGGCGTCGCGAGCGGGAGGAAGACGAGGATGTTCGCCGTCCCGCGTCCGCGGAAGTGGTGGCGCACGATCGCCATCGCCATGAGCGTCCCGAGAGCGGTCGCGACGAGCGTCGAGAGGGCGGCGATCTGGAGCGAGGTCGTCACCGCCTCGCGGAGTCCGAGGACGCCGTCCCAGTTGCGCCAGTGCTCGAGGGTGAACCCCTGCCAGACGTAGTTGAAGCGTCCGATTGGGTCGTTGAAGGAGAAGAGGATGACGACCGCGATCGGCAGCATGAGGTAGCCGAAGACGAGCACCGCGTACACGGTGAGCAGGTGACGCTTCACGAAGCGCCAGGCCCGGACGCCTGCTCCGAGACGGGAGGCCGCGACGGGCGGCTCGTACGTCGTCGCGGTCATCCGGTGAGCTTCTCCGTGCCGATGAGTCGCGCGTACGCGAGGAGCGCGGTGAGGATCGTCGCCATGAGCACGAAGGAGAGCGCAGCGGCGGTCGGGTAGTCGATGAGCTCGAGGAAGCGCGACTGGATGACGTTCCCGAGCATGTACTGGTTCGGCGTGCCGAGGAGCTGCGCGTTGATGAAGTCGCCCGCGGCGGGGATGAAGGTGAGGAGGGTGCCGGCGACGATGCCCGGCGCCGACAGGGGGAGCGTGACGCGCAGGAACGCCTGCGTCGGGCTCGCGTAGAGGTCCTTCGCCGCCTCGAGCAGGCGGTGGTCGATCTGCTCGAGGGAGACGTAGATAGGGAGCGCCATGAGCGCGAAGAAGTTGTACGTGATTCCCGCCACGACCGCGACGGAGGTGGCGAGCAGCCGGCCGTCCGCTCCGAGGAGCCCGAGGTCGCGGAGGACGCCGACGACCGGCCCCTCGTCGGCGAGGATGTTGAGCCAGGCGAGCGTGCGGATGAGGTACGTGACGAAGAAGGGCGCGACGATGAAGAGGAGGAAGAGGTTCTTCCAGCGCCCGGCGCGGAAGGCGATCCAGTAGACGAGCGGGTAGGCGAGGAGGAGGGCGAGCACCGTCGCGAGCCCCGCGTACGCGAGCGAGCGCAGGAGCTGCGGGCGGAAGTCGGTGAACGCCTTCGCGAAGTTCCCGACCTCCCACGTGAACGAGTAGTTCGGGAAGGAGCCGGACTGGAGCGACTGGTAGCCGAGGAAGGCGAGCGGGAGGAGGAAGAAGAGCCCGAGCCAGAGGAGCCCCGGCGCGAGGAGGAGGTACGGGGTGATCCCCCGATGCCGGTGCAGGAAGGCTCCCAACGCGTCACCCGCGCCCGTGCAGCGAGCTCGTCAGGCGCCGATCACGCTCTGCCACTGCTCGAGGTACTCGTCGTTGACGATCGCCTTCGCGTCGATCTGGTGGAGACGGGCGAGCGTCTCGTCGTCCGGGAAGATGAGCTGGTTCTCGGCGAGCTCCGGATCCTCCTTGAGGATGATCTCCTTCGTCCCTGCGACCGGTGGGATGAAGTTCACGTACGCGGAGATCGCAGCCATGTTCACCGGGTCGTAGACGAAGTTCATGAACGTGCAGGCGGTCGGGACGCTCCCTCCCTTGGGGATGAGCATGTTGTCCGTCCAGATCATCCCGCCCGCCTCCGGGATCGCGAACTCGAGGTCGGGGTTGTCGAGCTGGAGCTGGACGATGTCCCCCGACCAGGCGACGCAGGCGGCGATCGTGCCGCGCGAGAGCGGCTCCGCGTAGTCGTTGCCGGTGAAGCGGCGGATCTGCCCCGAGTCGACGGCCGCCTGGACGCGATCGATGACCCGCTGGAACGACTCGTCCGTGACCGCCGAGGGATCGTCGCCGTTGTCGAGCATGACGAGCCCGACCGTGTCCGCGAAGCCGGAGAGCATCGTCACCTTCCCCTTGAGGTTCGGGTCGTCGAGGAGCTGCGAGATCGAGCGCACCGGCTCGGTGAGCTTCGGGTTCCAGGCGATTCCCGTCATGCCCGACTGCCAGGGGAGCGTGTAGTCGCGGTTCGGATCGAAGGGCGGGCTCTGCTGCGCAGGGATGAGGTTCTCGATGTTCGGGATGAGGCTCTTGTCGAGCTTCTCCGCCCACCCGTTCTCGAGGATGAGGTTGAGCGGGCGCTCGGTGTCGGTGAGGACGATGATGTCGCGATCGATGCTGCGACCCTGGGAGAGCGGCCCCTGGATCTTCGCGAAGTACGTCGCGTTGTCGTTGATCTCCTCGTAGTAGTTCACCTTGATGCCCGTCTCCTCGGTGAACTTGTTCAGCGTCGGCCGCTCCTTCGTCTCCTCGTCGATGTCGATGTAGAGGGGCCAGTTCGCGAAGTTGAGGACATCCTTCAGCTCCCCGCTTCCCTCGCCGCCTCCCCCACCGCCGCACGCCGCGAGGAGGGTCGGGAGCGAGAGCACGCTCAGGCCGGCGGCGCCGCGCCGCAGGAGCTCGTCACGGGTCATCCTCGGGTTCATCGTTCCTCCTCTCCCATCGTCTCCTCGTCACGATCGACGACGAACGTCGCCTCCGGGCTCCAGCTCAGCGTCACCGTCGAGCCGGGGGCGGGAACGCGCCCTCCCGACCCGACGTTCTGGGCGAAGACCTGCACGACCCCCGCCTTCGTGCGAACGACGATCTGGGTGGCAACACCGATGTAGGCGCTCTCCGCCACGGTTCCCTCGAGCCGGTTCTCGCCGCCCTCCGCACCGAGCGTGATCTTCTCCGGACGGACGCCCGCGCTCACTCGGCCCGACCGCCCGTCCACGTCCGCCCGCACGAGGTCGCCGCTGTCGAGCCGGATCGCCCCGGGGCCCTCGACCGTCCCTGGGAGGAGGTTCGAGACGCCGAGGAACCCAGCGACGAACGCCGTCGCCGGCCGCTCGTAGAGCTCCTGCGGGGGACCGAGCTGCTCGATGCGGCCCCGGTTCATGACCGCGATGCGGTCGGCCATCGTCATCGCCTCCTCCTGGTCGTGCGTGACGTGGATGAAGGTGATGCCGACCTCGTGCTGGATGCGCTTGAGCTCGAGCTGCATCTGCTTGCGGAGCTTGAGGTCGAGCGCCCCGAGCGGCTCGTCGAGGAGGAGGACGCGCGGCTGGTTGACGAGCGCACGGGCGAGGGCGACACGCTGCTGCTGGCCGCCGGAGAGCTGGCGAGGCTTGCGCTTGCCGACGTCGGCGAGCCCGACGAGCTCGAGGATCTCGGCGACGCGGGCCGCGCGCTCGTCCTTCGGCACCCCTCTTCGCTCCAGGCCGAAGCCGACGTTCTCCTCGATCGTCATGTGCGGGAAGAGCGCGTAGCTCTGGAACACGGTGTTGACGTCGCGCTTGTACGGCGGCAAGCCGACGACGTCCTCGTCGCCGAGGTAGATGCGGCCGGCGGTCGGCTCCTCGAAGCCGCCGATCATGCGGAGCGTCGTCGTCTTGCCGCAGCCCGAGGGGCCGAGCAGCGCGAAGAACGAGCCGCTCGGCACCTCGAGCGAGACGTCGTCCACCGCGACGACGTCGTCGAAGCGCTTGACGACGCGCTCGAGCCGGACGTCGGCGGGCCGGTCGGCGACCGTCATCCCGCGAGCTTCACGCACACGTGCTTGATCCGCGTGTACTCCTCCATCGAGTAGAGCGACATGTCCTTCCCGTACCCCGACTCCTTGAAGCCGCCGTGGGGCATCTCGGAGGTGAGCGGGAAGAGGTGCTCGTTCACCCACACGGTGCCGAAGTCGAGCTTGGCCGCGACCTTCATCGCTCGGCCGACGTTCTCCGAGAACACGGAGGCGGCGAGGCCGTAGCGGACGTCGTTCGCCATCGCGATCGCCTCGTCGTCGGAGGCGAAGCCCTGCATGGTGACGACGGGCCCGAAGACCTCCTTCTGGACGATCTCCGAGTCCTGGGCGACGTCGGTGACGATCGTCGGCTTCACGAAGAAGCCCCGCTCGCCCATCGCCTCGCCGCCCGTGACGACCGTCGCCTTCGCTGCGACCGCCCGCTCGATGAAGCCGAGGACGCGCTCCTGCTGCTCGGCCGAGATGACGGGGCCCATGAACACCTCCTCGTCGGTTCCGGGATCGCCGACCGACATGCCCTCGACCGCCTTCACCGTCTCCGAGAGGACGTCGTCGTAGATC
>JAVQXS010000015.1:0-12372 GCA_033578065.1 Thermoleophilia bacterium | reverse complement strand
GCCGGTGCGCGCGACGCCGCGGCCCGCGGGGGGAGCGGGCTCGTCGCGCCAGATCGTCACGTGGCCGACCGCCACTCCCGCCACGTCGGTGATCGCGTTCGACGGCCCGGCCTCGAAGCGGCCGATTCGGAGGCCGAGCTCGCGGAGTCGGGGACCCCGGGGCGCGGGCACGTCCATGGGGTGGAGGCTACGCAAACCTCGGGTGGAACGAGCCTCCCCGGTCGGAGATAATCGCCGAGTCAGCGACCCGGGAGGTCCTCGTGAACCCCGCCCAGCTCCTTGCCGCCATCGCGCTCGCGGCGCTCGCCTCCCTCGGGACGATCGCAGGCGCCGCTGCGCAGCCGGACGAGAAGGTCGTCCTCACGGTCGGGCTCACGCAGGACCTCGACACGCCGAACGTCACCGCCGGCGAGCTCGTCTCCTCGTTCGAGCTCTTCACCCTCCAGTACGCGAGCCCGACCGACCTCGCCGCCGAGGACTTCTCGACCATCCCCGGCCTCGCCGAGTCGTGGGAGGTCTCCGCGGACGGGCTCACCGTCACCTACACCCTGCGCGAGGGGCTGCGCTGGTCGGACGACACGCCGCTCACGGCGGAGGACATCGCGTACACGATCAACCGCGCCCGCGACGAGGAGTGGCTGAACTACACCTCGACGGTCGCGAACCTCAGCGCCGAGGCGCGGGACGAGCGGACGCTCGTCGTCACCTCGAAGGTGCCCGATCCACGGCTACCCGGCCTCCCGCTCTACGTCGTCCCGAAGCACGTGTGGGAGGAGGTTCCGGCCGACGAGATCTCGAGCTACCCCGCTCTCGACGGCGTCGGCTCGGGGCCGTTCACGCTCGCGGAGTGGAAGAAGGGCCAGTACTGGCGGATGGTCGCGAACCCGAACTTCTGGCGGGGACGCGTCGCGATCGACGAGGTCGTCTTCCGCGTCTTCCGGAACGCGGACGCGATGGTCGCCGCGCTGCGGAGCGGGGAGATCGACGCTGCGCACAACGTCCCCGCGGCGGCGTTCCCCGATCTCGCGGACGAGGAGGGGATCGTCGCCGTCGAGGGCGAGCAGGGCGGGTTCGACTACCTCGTCCTCAACTCCTACGACGGCCGGCCGCCGCGAGACACGTCGAAGTTCGACGCGCCGCACCCCGCGCTCACCGACCTCCGCTTCCGGCAGGCGATCGCGCACGCGATCGACAAGGAGACGCTCGTCGAGCGTGTCCTCGACGGGATCGGCACGCCGGGGACGACGATGAGCCCAAGCGCGAACCCCGTCTGGATCCCGGAGCTGAGCGAGGAGGAGACGTACGAGTTCGACCTCGACAAGGCGCGCGAGATCCTCGACGAGGCGGGCTACGTCGACCGGGACGGCAACGGCATCCGCGAGCACGAGGGGGAGGACATCGTCCTCCGCTACGCGCTCCGCTCCGAGTCCGAGACCTCGAAGCCGTACGCGGAGTTCATCACCGGCTGGCTCGAGCAGATCGGGATCGGCACGCGGTTTGCGACGTACGACGACGGGCAGCTCCTCGAGGTCGCGGGCAAAGGCGACTTCGACCTCTACGTCTGGGGGTGGACGCCCTTCGTCGATCCCGACCCGATGCTCTCGTACTTCACGTGCGACCAGATCTCCGTCGACGCCTCGGACTTCACGAACTACTACAACGACGCGGGCTTCTGCGATCCGGAGTACGACGAGCTCTACCGGCAGCAGAACCGCGAGCTCGACCCCGAGCGTCGGCGAGAGATCGTGCACGAGATGCTGAAGCGCTTCTACGCCTCGGCGTCGTACGTCGTGCTCGCCACGAGCCCCGATCTCCAGGCGTACCGCACCGATCGCTTCACGGGCTGGGTGCGCCAGCCAGCCGGGACGGGGCCCGTGCTCTTCTCGAACTCGTCCCCGACGTACTGGAACCTCACGCCCATCGAGGGGGGAGGCGAGGACGAGGGAGGCCTCTCGACGGGAGGGATCGTCGCGCTCGTCGTCGCGGCTCTCGTCGCGATCGCGCTCGTCGGCTGGGTCGTGGCGCGGCGCCGCACGGCGGAGGAGCGCGAGTAGCGGCCTCGCGGACGCTCGGCGCGCGGTGACGGCGCGGTTCGTCGCGGGGAAGGTGCTCGGCGCGCTCGGGACGCTCGCCTTCGTCGTCTGCTTCAACTTCTTCCTCTTCCGCGTCGTCGAGTCGGATCCGGTCGCGACCCTCTACCGAGGACGGAACCTCACCGACTCCCAGCGGGAGGAGCTGACCCGGCAGTTCGGGCTCGAGGGCTCGAGGCTCGAGCAGTTCTGGCGCTACGTCGAGCAGACGGCGCAGCTGAACTTCGGTCGCTCGTACGCGACGAACCAGCCGGTCATCGACGAGATCTGGGCCGCCGCCCCGCAGACGATCGCGCTCGTCGGCACGGCGACGGTGCTCGCGATGATCGTCGGCCTGCTCATGGGGATCGCCGCCGGGTGGCGGCGGGGCACGACGCAGGATCGGGTGCTCACGAGCGCGTCCATCGTCACCTGGTCGACGCCGGAGTTCTGGCTCGGGATGCTCCTCCTCACCTTCTTCGCGGTCGAGCTCGGGCTCTTCCCCACCGGGGGCATCTCCGATCCGTCCGGCCCCGCCTCGGGTCTCGGCAAGCTCGTCGACCAGGCCCACCACATGGCGCTGCCCTGCCTCACCCTCACCATCGCCTACCTCGGCGAGTACGCGCTCATCATGCGGTCGTCGATCATCGACGTCAGCCGCGAGGAGTACCTCACGCTCGCGCGCGCGAAAGGGCTCCGGGACGCCCACGTGCGCGACCGCCACGCCGTCCGCAACGCGCTCCTCCCCTCGACGACGCTCATCGCGCTCAGCTTCGGGTTCGTCCTCTCGGGGGCGATCACGGTGGAGACGGTGTTCTCGTGGCCCGGGCTCGGGCTCCTCACGTACGAGTCGCTGCGGGGGCCCGACCTGCCCATGCTCCAGGGCCTCTTCTTCCTCTTCAGCGCGGCCGTCATCGCCTTCAACCTCGCGGCCGACCTCCTCTACCCGTACCTCGACCCGAGGGTGCGCGCGCGGTGAGGAGGCGTCGGTGAGCACCGTCGCGTGGGCGCGGAGACGACGAGCGCTGCGGCAGGGGATCGCCGAGTACCGGCGCGACCGCGAGGGCCTCGTCGGGATCGTCGTCCTCGGCCTCTTCGTCCTCGTCGCGTGCTCGGCCTCGCTCCTCGCTGAGGCGGAGAACCTCCGCGCGATCACCGCCGACGAGCGGGACTACCCGCGCTGGGCGTCTCCCGGCGAGCTCGGACCGCTCGGGACGGACAGCCTCGGCCGGCCGGTCTGGGACCAGCTCGTCTACGGCTCGCAGGTGAGCCTCCTCGTCGGCGTCGCCGCGACCCTCATCGCGATCGTCATCGGCACCGTCGTCGGCGTCGTCGGGGGGTTCTTCGGCGGCTGGGCGGACGCGGCGCTCGCGCGCCTCACCGAGTGGTTCCTCGTCATCCCCTTCCTCCCGCTCGCGATCGTCCTCGCGGCCGTGCTCGGCCCGTCGCTGCGGAACATCGTCCTCGTCATCGGGATCACGTCCTGGCCGGTGACCGCGCGGCTCATCCGCTCCCAGGTGCTCACGATCAAGGAGCGGCTCTACGTCGAGCGCGCCCGCGCGCTCGGGGCGTCGGGCGCGCACATCCTCGGGCGGCATGTCCTACCGAGCGTCATGCCCCTCGTCATCGCGAACGCGACGCTCACCGTCCCTGTCGCCATCCTCTCCGAGACGGCGCTCGCCTTCCTCGGGCTCGGCGATCCCACCCGCGTGTCCTGGGGCTCGATGCTCGAGGACTCCTTCTCCGCCGGCGCGCTCGGGCGCGAGGCGTGGTGGTGGTACCTCCCGCCGGGGCTCTGCGTCATCGCCGTCGTCCTCTCCTTCACCCTCGTCGGGCGGGCGCTCGAGGGCGTCCTCGACCCGCGCTTGCGGGACGTCCACGCCGTCGGCCGATGACGGCGCCCCTCCTGCGCGTGCGCGACCTCCGCGTCACCTACCGGGGTGAGCGCGGCATCGTCCCGGCGGTCCGCGGCGTCTCGTTCGAGCTCGACGAGGGCGAGACGCTCGGGCTTGCTGGGGAGTCCGGCTGCGGCAAGTCGACCGTCGCGAACGCGCTCCTCCGCCTGCTCCCTCGGGGAACCGAGGTGTCGGGGGAGGTGCTGCTCGACGGCGAGGACGTGCTCGCGATGAAGCCTGGGCGGCTGCGCGCCGTGCGCTGGACGGAGGTGGCCATCGTCTTCCAAGGCGCGCTCCACTCGCTCAACCCCGTGCAGCGGATCGGCGGCCAGATCGCGGAGGCGATCGAGCTCCACGACCGCGAGGCGGACGCTCGCGCCCGCGTCGCCGAGCTCCTCGAGCTCGTGGGGATCCCGGCGAGGCGGGCCGCCGACTTCCCGCACCAGCTCTCCGGCGGCCAGCGCCAGCGTGTCCTCATCGCGCTCGCGCTCGCCTGCACGCCGCGCCTCCTCGTCGCCGACGAGCCGACGACCGCGCTCGACGTCACGGTGCAGGCGCAGGTGCTCGAGCTCCTCGAGCGACTCCAGCGCGAGCTCGGGCTCTCGATGCTCTTCATCACCCACGACCTCGCGACGCTCTCGTACGTCTGTCGTCGGACGGCGGTCATGTACGCGGGGCGGATCGTCGAGGAGGGGCCGAGCGAGGACGTCTTCCGGCGCGCCGCGCACCCGTACGCCGCCGCGCTCGCGGCCGCCTTCCCCGTCATCGGCGACCCGTCCTTCCGCAAGCGTCCCGCAGGCCTGTCAGGTGATCCTCCCGACCCGCGCGCGCTCCCCTCCGGCTGTCCTTTCCACCCGCGTTGCCCGGTCGCGGAGCCCGAGTGCGCGAGGGTGGAGGTCGAGCTCTGGCCGGCCGGCGAGGCCCGCCGGGCAGCCTGCGTACGCGTGCTCGGAGGCCGCTCGTGAGCGCGGAGCCGCTCCTCGAGGCACGCAGCCTGCACGTTCGCTTCCGAGGCCGTGGCGGGCTCGTCGCGAGAGCGGTCGACGGCGTCGACCTCGAGGTTCGCCGGGGTGAGGTGCTCGCGCTCGTCGGCGAGTCCGGCTGCGGGAAGACGACGCTCGCCCGCGCCCTCCTCGGGCTCGAGCGGCCGGCGGAGGGGGAGGTTCGCTTCGAGGGGGCGCCGATCCGCTACGACCAGCGCTTCCTGCGCTCCTACCGCCGGCAGGTGCAGCTCGTGTTCCAGGATCCGACGGGCGCGCTCAACCCGCGCCAGACGGTGTACGAGGCCGTCGCCGAGGGGATTCGCATCCAGCGCCTTCCCGGCGACGAGGAGGAGCGCGTCGCCCGGGCGCTCGCCCGCTCCGGCCTCCGGCCCCCGGAGCGCTTCGCCTCCCTCTACCCGTACGAGCTCTCCGGCGGCCAGCGCCAGCGGGTCGTCATCGCCGGCGCCATGGCGCTCGAGCCGGCGGTCCTCGTCGCGGACGAGCCGGTCTCGAGCCTCGACGCCTCCGTTCGAGGAGAGATCCTCGCGCTCATGCTCGAGCTCGTCCGCGAAGCCGGGGTAACGATCCTCGTCGTCACCCACGACCTCGGCCTCGCCTGGACGGTCGCGGACCGGATCGCCGTCATGTACCTCGGGCGGATCGTCGAGGAAGGCCCAGCCGAGGAGCTCCTCGCGCGGCCCCGACACCCCTACACGCGAGCGCTCCTCTCCGTCGTTCCCGAGGTGGCGGGGATGGAGCCGCAGCTCCTCGTCGGCGAAGCTCCCGATCCGGCGCGGATCCCCTCTGGCTGCCGCTTCCACCCGCGCTGCCCGCTCCTCGCCTCGGGCGAGGCGGCGCGCCTCGGGATCGAGGAGCGCTGTCGGACGGAGGACCTCGGGCTCGCCCCCGTGCGGGGCGCTGCCGCCGGGCACCACGCCGCCTGCCACGCGCTCTAGCGAGCCCGTCGCCGCTTCGCGCTCCGGGGAGCGGGCGACCTCTCCTCTCGCCTGCGGGGAGGCCGGGCGCGAACGGTCCGGGAAGCGCCCCGCTCGCGCTCCCCGCCGCGCCGGGTCGCCGTCTCGAGCCGAGCGGAGGCTCCGCTACTGGAGACGCCGAGGGATGCGTCGCTCGTAGCGGCGCTCGACGCGCCCGAGCCCGCCGCCCTCCTCCTCGGCGACGACCTCGATCCGGACGAGGTAGTCGCTCGCGGTCGAGCGGAGGTCGAGTCGGGCCTCCGTCCGCGCCGTCGCCTCCGGCCAGGCGATCCGGTACGTCGCGCTGCCGCGAGCCCAGGCGTTCCCCGGATGGGCCCGCTCGACGCCGACCTCCCCCTCGTACCGCTCGCAGACGCTCGCGCCGAGCGGCGCCTCGTAGCGCGTCTCCGAGCCGACGACGACGCGGGTCGCCGACGTGCCCCGCTCGATGCGCCGGACGACGGAGGGCTCCTGTGGCGGCTCGTCGCGCGGCGCGGGTGGAGGCGGCGCGAAGCGCGGCGGCTCGGCGAGGGATTGCCCCTCGAGCACGGGCAGGACGAGCTCGACCGAGCTCCGCTCGACGGCGAGCTGACCCGCGTGCGGCGGCGGCCAGGTGTTCGGCCAATCCGATCCCGCGAGGGCGAGGCGGATGCGCTGTCCGCGCTCGAACGTCCAGGACGTCGCCTCGAGCTCGAGCTCGACCTCCACCGGCACGCCCGGGTCGAGCGGCGCCGGACGGTCGTGCCCGTGGCGGTGCGCGAGGTTGAGGACGCCACGGGTCACGAGCGCGGAGGTGCCGTCCTCGAAAACGTCGCACAGGCGTGCGGAGAGGAACGCCACCTCGTGCTGGGCTGCCACGGCGAGTCGTACGCGGACGTGGCCGAGGATCTCGAGCTCCTCCTCGAGCGGGCCCCACTCGTAGACGAGCGAGCGCTCGTCGTCCTCCCGCTGGTCGTCGGGGAGCACCCAGGGGGGCTTCCCAGCGCAGGAGATCCAGGCCGCGATCCCGACGTCGCCGCGCACCGTGATCTCGTCGCTGCCAGCGCCCTCGGGGCGGAGCGTCGTCTCGCGGAGGCGCGCCGGCGGCCAGGTCGGCTCGGCCTGCCATCGCCCGCGGAGCTCCGGCAGGTCGGGCGCCGGCCTCGTCGAGCGGCGGGCGAAGACGACGAGGGGAGGTTCCGTGTCGATCCCGTTGCGCTCGTCGCGCAGCCAGCGCGCGAACCAGCGGACGAGCTCGGGCACGAGGTCGATGCGCGGGCCGGGCACCGAGGTCGCCGGCGAGGTGTGCGACCAGGGGCCGACGATGACGCGCCGCGGGCACCGCAAGCGCTCGAGGGCGCGGAAGACGATGTTCGTGTACCCGTCCGCCCACCCGGCGACGAGCATCGTCGGGCAGACGATGCGCTCGTAGCGAGGACGGAGCGAGCCGTGCCGCCAGTACGGCCCGTCCACCTGCTCGTCGAGCCAGCGCAAGAGCCACGGCTCGACCTCGAGCCGCCGCCGCCACTCCTCGCGCCAGCCGTTCCCGAAGACGGCGGGCACGGGCGGCAGCGCGTTCGAGGCGGCCATGTAGAGCTCCCAGTCGACGAGGTCGAGCGCCTTCAGCACGCCCCCCAGGTAGTGGACGTCGTCCGTGTAGCGGTCGTCGGAGGCGTAGATGGAGACGATCGCGCCCAGGGCGGGTGGCCGCTCCATCGCCACCTGGAGCGCGTTGAACCCGCTCCACGAGGTGCCGAACATCCCGACACGTCCCGTCGACCACTCCTGCGCCGCGAGCCAGGCGACCGCCTCGCAGAGGTCTCGCTGCTCCTGCGGGTGGTACTCGTCGAGCGCGAGCCCTGCGGAGGAGCCCGTCCCCCGCAGGTCGAGCCGGCAGACGGCGAAGCCGCCCTCCTCGCAGAGCCGCAGGTACTCGGAGGCGTACGAGGCGGTGAGGTCGTCCATCCGGTAGGGGAGCGCCTCCAAGAGGACCGCTGCCGGCAGCTCCGAGGGGAGGAAGAGCCGCGCCGCGAGACGCACGCCGTCGGCCATCGGGATCCAGGCGCGCACCTCGTCCATCGGGCGGATCCTAGGGTCACTACCATCGCGCGTCGTGGATCTCCGCCTCTCGCCCGAGCAGATCGCGCTGCGCGAGGAGGCGGCGACCTTCGCGCGCTCGCTCCGGCCGGCGCTCGAGGCCGATCCCGAGTGGCGCCGCCAGGGGATGCTCTCCGACGGCGACTCCCGCGAGGTGACGCGGGCGCTAGGCGAGGCCGGATGGATCGGGATGACCTGGCCCGCCGAGCTCGGCGGGCGCGGGCTCACGCACCTCGACGCCACCCTCGTCGAGGAGGTGCTCGGCTACCACTGGCTGCCGCTCTCCCTCTACCTCCTCTCGTACAAGACGGTCGGGTGCGCGCTCGAGCGCTTCGCCGCTCCCGAGCTCCGCGAGCGGCTCCTGCCCGCGATCGCTCGCGGCGAGCTCACCTTCTGCCAGGGGTTCTCGGAGCCCGGCGCCGGAAGCGACCTCGCCTCGCTCGCGAGCGCGGCCGAGCGCCGTGGCGATCGCTACCGCGTGCGGGGCCACAAGATCTGGACCTCGAGCGCGTGGCGTGCGGACTGGATCTACCTCGCCGTGCGCACCGACCCCGCGCGCCCCCGTCACCGGGGACTCTCCGTCCTCGTCGCCCCGATCGACACGCCCGGGATCGAGGTCCGGCGCTTCCCCGTCCTCGGCGGCGGCTCCCTGTGCGAGGTCTTCCTCGATGAGGTCGAGATCCCCGCCACGAACCTCGTCGGCGAGGAGAACGAGGGCTGGAGGGTGCTCATGCACACGCTCGACCTCGAACGGATCACGGCGGAGAAGCTCGGCGGGCTCGCCTGGGTGCTCGACGAGCTCGAGCGTTCGCTCCAGGCGCAGAGCGGGGCGGAGCTCGTGTGGGAGCGGCTCGCCCGGCTGCGGGGCGAGCTCGAGGCGGCACGGCTCCTCGCGCTGCGGGCGGCCGACCTCCTCGACCGCGGCGAGCCCGCGAGCGCCGCCTCCGCGATGGCGAAGCTCGCGGGCGGGCGGCTCGCGCAGCGGCTCGCGGCCGAGGCGAGCGACCTCCTCGGTCTCGACGGGATCGTCGACGGCGAGCCCGAGGCGCCCCTCGAAGGGCGCGTAGGGAGCCTCCTCCGAGCGTCGGTCGGCGCCACCATCTCCGGCGGCGCGGCCGAGATCCTCCAGCTCGTCGTCGCGCGGAGGGGGCTCGGGCTTCGATGAGCTTCCCGCTCGAGGGTCTCGGCGCGGTCGAGAGGCGGCTCCTCCGGCGCCACGACGTGCGTTGGGAGACGGCTCGGTGAGGTTCCGCCTCCATCCGGACGCCGCGCTCTTCGCCGAGGCGGTGCGGGCGGCGATCGGTTCCTGGGAGCCGCCCCGGGAGCCGGACCTCGGCGCCTGGCTCGACGATCGCGACGGGGAGCTCGCCCAGCGGCTCGCTGAGGCGGGATGGCGGGAGCTCGGGACGGATGCGGCCCTGCTCGAGCCCGCCGTCGCCGGCGCGCTCGAGCTCGGTCGTGCCTGCGCGCCCGCCTGCCTCCTCGACGAGCCGACGCTCGGCGGTGCGCTCTGGATCTCTGGGAGAGCGAGGCACGGAGCCGGCGCTTCCCTCCTCGCGGTGCCGAGGCCTCGCGGGATGCTCGCGCTCGCCGTCCCCTGCGGGCCCGCGGTTCCGGAGCGTACGCTCGACGGCGCCGGCGTCGTTCGCGTCGAGGTCGAGATCCGCGACGAGCTCTCGCCCGGCGAGGCCCAGGAGCGGCTGCGGGCGTGGGCGGCGGTCACGCTCGGCTACCTCGCCGGGCTCGCGGGGCGGGCGCTCGAGCGGGCGGTCGCGCACGTCCGCTCGCGGGAGCAGTTCGGGGGGCCGCTCGGGGCGCTCCCCGCAGTCCAAGCGCGACTCGCGGACGCTGCCCTCGCGGCCGATGGGATCGCGCTCCTCGCCTGGAGGGCGGCGGCGGGGGAGAGCGGGGCGGCGGTACCCGAGCGCGCGTGGGCTGCGGACGCGGCCTGCGAGGTGACGGCGGCTGCGCACCAGGTCCACGGCGCCGTCGGCTTCGCGCTCGAGACCGGGCTCCACTGCTTCTCCCGCCGCGCTCGCGCCGTCCGCGCGTGGAGCAAGGCGGTCTCAGCCGCGCTCCGCTGAGGGTTTTCTCGCCGCCTCCGCGTCCGCTCCTCGCGGGCGCTCGAGGTCCTCGGCGACGAGCCCGTAGAGGACACCGTCGACCCACTCGCCGTGGCGCCAGTACGCCTTGCGGCGTACCCCCTCCCGGACGAAGCCGACGCGCTCGGCGTGCGCTTGAGCGCGCTCGTTGAAGCCGTAGATCTCGAGCTGGAGACGGTGGAAGCCGAGCTCCTCGAGCAGGTAGCGCTGGAGGAGCCGTGCCGCCTCGTCGCCCACCTTCCTGCCGCGGAAGCGCGGGTGGACGGCGAGCCCGCTGAGGTCGGCGATGCGGCTGCGCGCGTTCACGCGCTCGAAGCGCATCGTCCCGGCGCGCTCGCCGTCGACCTCGATGACGAAGACGCCGAACGCGTCCGGCTCGCGCTGCGAGCGCTCGATCTCCGCGGCGATGGAGGCCTGATCCCTCGCCCGCACGGCCGCGAGGAACGGCTCGACGTCCGCGTGCGTGACGAGCTCGACGAGGAAGTCCACGTCGTCTGGACGGGCGCGGCGGATGGAGACGGTCACGCCGGCGTCTCCTGGGCCCGAGGGAGAGGTGGTCGGACGCCCGAGCCGAGCGCGACGCCGAGGAGGATGAGCACGAGGCCGCCCGCCGCCGCCCACGTGATCGGCTCGCCGAGGAGGATGGCACCGTAGACGAGCGCGAAGCCCGGCATGAGGTACGTGACGAGCGAGAGGCGCCGCGAGCCGTACAGGCGCAGCACCCGGAAGAGGATGAGCTGGCCGAGCGCTGTCCCGAGGAGGGTGAGGGCTGCGAGCGCACCGAGGGCCGCGGCGCTCGGCGGCTCGCTCGGAAGCGCGAGGAGCGACGGGGGCACGAGGACGACGCCCCCGACGAGCATCGAGCCCGTCGCGAGCACCGGGCCCGACACCGTACGGACGCGGAGCTGGCCGTAGACGCCGGCCGCGGCGTACGAGAGCGAGGAGAGGACGACCGCGAGCGTCCCCGCGACGGCCCAGGAGCCGCCGCGGGGATCGAGGCCGGCGAGCATCGCCACCCCGAGGAAGCCGAGGACGACCCCGACGACCCGAAACAGGCCGACGCGCTCCTGTGGCAGCACCCGGAGGGCGATGAGGAAGGTGAAGATCGGCACCGTCGACTGCGCGATCGCGGCGACGCTCGAGTCGATGTGCTGCTCGCCCCAGGCGACGAGCCAGAAGGGCAAGGCAGCGTTGAGGACGCCGAGCACGAGCGACGCGCGCCAGCTCGCGCGGAGCTCCCGCGCCGCCCGCGCGCCGCCCGAGGAGAGGGCGAGGTACCCCGCGAGGAGGGCGCCGGCGACGAGCGAGCGCGCCGCCATCATCGGCGCGGGCGCGATGTCCTCGACCGCCACCTTGATGAAGAGGTAGGAGGCGCCCCAGATGGCCGCGAGCAGGAGGATGAGCGGCCAGTACCGGTGCACGGAGAGAGAGGCTATCTCCGCGCCCGTCCCTCCGACGTAGGCGGGGTTGGAGGGAGATGATTGGCGCGTGGAGGTCGTCACTGCGCCACCGCACGCGCTCGTCGCCTCGGACGTCGTCCGCGCGCTCCGCTCCGACCTCGCGGCCGGCCTCGCGCAGCCGGACGCGGAGCGCCGGCTCGCGGCGCACGGGCCGAACGAGATCGGGGTCGCCGGAGGCGCCTCGGCGCCAAGCATCCTCCTCGCGCAGCTCCGGAACGTCCTCGTCCTCATCCTCCTCGTCGCGATCGCGCTCTCCGCGCTCGTCGGCCACACGCTCGAGGCGGTCGTGATCGCGGTCATCGTCTGCTTCGCCGTCCTCCTCGGCTTCGTCCAGGAGTTCCGAGCCGAGCGCGCGCTCGAGGCCCTGCGCGCGCTCGCGGCGCCGCTCGCCACGGTCGTCCGCGGGGGCAGCGAGGTGGACGTCCCCGCCCGGGAGCTTGTCCCCGGGGACCTCATCCTCCTCCGAGCCGGAGACCGCGTCCCGGCCGACGCCCGACTCCTCGAGAGCTTCTCCCTCCAGGTCGACGAGGCCGCGCTCACGGGCGAGTCGCAACCGGTGGAGAAGTCGACCGAGCCACTGCCCGACCCTGGGCTCCCCCTCGGCGACCGGCGGAACATGGTCTACGCGGGCACCGTCGTCACCTATGGGCGAGGTCGCGCGGTCGTCGTCGCGACGGGGATGGGCACGGAGTTCGGCGGTGTCGCGCGGATGCTCGAGACCGTCGAGGCGCCGAGGACGCCGCTCCAACGCAACCTCGACCGCGTCGGCTCCGTGCTCGCCCGCGTCGCGCTCGTCGTCGTCGCGGTCGTCGT
>JAVQXS010000014.1:0-12416 GCA_033578065.1 Thermoleophilia bacterium | reverse complement strand
GTCGGGCTCTGCCGGGGGACGCTCCGCTACCTCGACCGGCCGACCTCGAGCTGCCGCTGACGCGTCGCTAGGGAAGGAGCGCGCTCAAGCGCTCGAGGGTGTCGAGGATGACGGTGGGGGAGAGCTCGTCGATCGCGCGCCGGACGAGGGGGGAGACGATCCCCGGCAGGTCGCCTGCCGCCTCCGCGTCGTCGGCGGTGGAGCGCAGCCCCTCCCTGATCGTCGCCTCCACCTCCTCGAGGGAGCGACCGTGCGCGCGCGCGAAGCGGTCGAGCGCCTCCTCGCTGCGGAGCGCGAGCACGAGCTCCTCTCGGGTGACGCCGAGCTCGCAGGCCGCGCGCGCGAAGCCCGTGAGGGCGAGCCGCTCGAGGAGCTCCTGGACGCCCTCGGGGCGCTGCCACCCCGACGTCGTGCAGGGGTCGGCGACCGGCGCGGGCGCGTACGACCCGCCTCCGAGCGCGGCGTAGGGGAGGACGACCGCGGCGACGGCGGCGAGGGCTCCGAGCAGGAGCGCTGCGCTCCTCACCTCGCTAGAGCGGCTCCCCTCGACTCGCGGCAACGGGGGCGAGCGCGAGGAGCGCGATCCCGGCGGCGATGAGGAAGGGGACGGTGAAGGCGTTCGTGATCGCCCGGTCGAGCTGCTCCTCGAGCTCGGCGAGGAGCGCGCGGTAGACGGGCTCGTCGGGGCGTCCCTCGAAGGCCGAGGCGACGTCGGGCCGCTCCTTCGCCCCGGCCGCGTCGACCGCGGCCAGCAGGCCCCGCGCGACGCGCAGCTTCTCGAGCGGGGGGATGGGCGCGTCGAGGACCGCTGCCGTCCCGGCACGGAGCGCGCGATCCTCGTTCCGCTCGAGGGCGGAGGTGAGCACGGGGGTGAGGAGCAGGAGGCCGACGACGACTCCTGCGTGACGCGAGGCGAGCGTCCAGCCCCCGTGGAGCACGTGATCGGCCTTGCCGGCCACCGCCCGCTCGGTGAGGGCGACGAGGGCGAGGCCGATCCCGACGCCGATGAGGAGCTGCGGCGGGATCGTCCAGATCCACCCAGCGCGCGGCAGGAGCGCGAGCGCCGCGAGCCCACCGCCGACGAGGAGGACGCCCGCGGCCATCCGCGCGCCGGCGCTCGTTCCCGGCGGAGCGACGCGGGAGGCCCCGATCGCGGCGAGCGGCATCACCGTCACCACGAGCCCCGCGAGCGCGGGCGGCATCCCCCAGCCGTCGACGAGGAGGAGGACGACGAGGAAGAGGGCGGCGACGAGACCGCCGGAGAGGAGGAGGAGCGCGGCATTCGCCGCCCAGTGGGGACGCTCGGCCGGGGCCCGGAGCGGCTCGGCGCGCATCCCGACGAGGACGCCGACGAGCGCGAGCACGACGGGCACCTGCGCGAGGAAGATCGACTCCCAGCCGGCGACCTGCGTGAGCACGCCTCCCGCGGCGGGGCCGAGGGCGGCGCCGACGACGCCTGCGCTCACCCAGATCCGCGCCGCGCGGGCCTCGCTCCTCACCGTCTCGAAGAGGAGCACGAGCGCAGCGGTCACCATGAGCGCGTTGCCGAGCGCCTGGACGACGCGGGCGCCGACGAGGACGTCGAACGACCACGCGAGGCCGCAGGCGATCGAGGCGATGGCGAAGACGACCGCTCCCCCGGCGAACGCGCCGCGGGGAGATCGGCGGGCCGCGACGGCTGCGGGCACGGCGACGAGGGAGAAGGCGAGGTTGTACGCGGTGAGCGTCCAGGCGACGCTCGTGATGCTCACCTCGAACGCGCGCAGGATGTCCGGGAGCGCGAGCGTGACGATGGAGGAGTCGGCGAGCGCGAGGCCGATGGCGACGGCGAGGAGCGCGGTGCGCATGCGCGGAGTCTAGGACGGCGTCCGAGCGGCAACGGGGAGCCGGATCGGGCCTCTGAGCGCACGACGGAGAGGGCGCTCGCCGGACGCATCCGTCCGCGGTCCGGAGCGATGGGGAGAGCGCATGGGTCGAGGCCTAGCGCTCGGCGCTCAGCGGGCACGCGGGGTCGAGATCGCGAGGTGGACGGCGCAGAGCAGTCCGAGCGCGAGCAGTCGGAGCCAGTGCTCCCACGAGGCCTCCCAGACAAGCCAGCCGACCGCCCAGGGGAGGAGGACCACCCACATTGCGACCTCGAGAGCTGGGCTCAGGCCGCGGAGCCAGCCGTACGCGTCGGCGAGCGTCTCCGGCGAGACCGCGAGCAGCGTGAAGAAGACCGACCAGACGGCGACCATGGCGCCGAACCAGGCGCTTCCAGGGAGGATCGACGTCCGCGTTGGACGTCCTCTCGGCGGCTGCGCGCGCATGGCGACTGCTGGAGGGTACTCCTGAGCCCGCAGCGACCGGTAGCGTGCGTCCTGTGAGCGACGAGAACGGCAAGCAGGAGGCAGGACGGAAGGAGGCGTACGAGCCTCCGAAGGGAGCCGAGACGACGGGCACGTGGGGCCGAGGCCGGAAGGCGATCACGTACACGGCGACGGCGAAGTGGATCGTCCTGCGGAAGAAGGAGAAGCCTGCGGCGGAGGTCTTCTCCGTCTCCTACGTCGCCGAGGGCGGTGACGAGCGGCGCCCGGTGACGTTCGTCTTCAACGGCGGCCCCGGTGCCGCCTCGGCGTACCTCCACATGGGCGCGGTCGGACCGAAGCGTGTCGCCTTCCCGCCCGACGGGACGCTGCCCGCGATGCCGCCCCGACTCGTCGAGAACGAGTCGTCGTGGCTCCGCTTCACCGATCTCGTCTTCCTCGACCCAGTCGGCACTGGGTTCAGCCGGGTGATCGATGAGGAGGGGAGAGGGCAGGGGCCTGAGAAGCCCGAGGCGGCGGAGAAGCAGGAAGGGGCCGTCGACCCGAAGGAGTACTTCGGGTACAAGCGCGACCTCGAGGCGATGTGCGAGGTCATGAGCCGCTGGCTCTCCGAGCGGCGACGCTGGGGGTCGCCGGTCTTCGTCGCCGGGGAGAGCTACGGCGGGTACCGGGTCGGCAGGCTCGTGCGGCAGCTCCAGGAGACGGCCGGCATTGGCCTCAGCGGCGCGATCCTCATCTCGCCGGCGCTCGAGATCGTCGGTCTCGACCCGACGGACTACGACGTCCTCGGCTGGGTCGACCGCGTGCCGACGATGGCCGCCGCGGCCGTCCACCACGGGCGCTCGCGCGCGTTTCGCCGAGGGACCTCCCTCGAGCGGGTGCTGCGCGCGGCGGAGGAGTTCGCGACCGGCGAGTACGCGACCTTCCTCGTCCGAGGAGCCTCCCTCCCCGGCGCGGAGCGTGACCGCGTCCTCGCCCGCCTCGCGGCGCTCATCGGCCTCCCCGAGGAGGTCGTCCGGCGCAGCGAGGGCCGCGTCGGGAACCTCACCTTCGTGCGCGAGCTCCTGCGGGACGAGCGGAAGGTGGTCGGGCTCTACGACGCGACGATCACCGCGACCGACCCCTTCCCGGATCGAGAGGGGATGTCGTGGCCGGATCCAACGCTGGCCGGGATCGCCGCTGCCTACACGGGAGCGATCAACCGGATGCTCCGCTCCGAGATCGGCGTCGAGACGGACCGCGAGTACGCGCTCCTGAGCACGGAGGTCTTCACCTCCTGGCGCGACGACGCCGAGCGGCACGCGTTCCTGCCGCCCCCGGGCGCGACCGACGACTTCCGCTACGGGATGGTGCTCAACCCGCACCTGCGGGCCTTCCTCACGCACGGCTACTACGACCTCGTGACGCCGTACTTCACGAGCGAGCGCCTGCGGAACCTCATGCGGCTCGACCCGGAGACGGCGCGGCGGCTCACCGTGCGGCACTTCGGCGGCGGGCACATGTTCTACTCCTGGGAGGCGAGCCGGCAGGCGTTCTCGGAGGCGATCGCTCGCTTCGTCGCCGAGGCGACGTCCGCTTCCGCGTAGCGGCTCCCCGACGGTTGGGGCTCCCTCGCTCCATCCCGAGCCTCTAAGGTTCGCGGCCGGCCTCGGAGGAAGGAGCGGCACGTGACCCGCGCGACAGGAGCCGAGCGCGATCGCCTCGCAGCGCACGAGCGCCTCTCGACGGGCGCGCTCTCACGGTGGACGAGACACTGCGCCGAGCACCCGTGGCGCGTGATCGTCACGTGGGTCGGGATCATCGCGGCGCTCGTCGTCCTCGTCGCGACGATCGGCGGCAGCCTGCGCGACGAGTTCTCGATCCCGGGCTCGGACACCCAGCGAGCGACCGACCTCATCGGGGCGGAGTTCGCGGAGCAGCAGGGCAGCGTCCTCAACCTCGTCTTCGCCGCTCCCGAGGGAGAGCGCCTCGACACCCCCGAGCGCAAGGCCGCGATCGCCGCGGCGATCGCGCGCATCCAGACGCCCGAGTTCAAGGGCACCGAGGAGCGGGCTGGCATCGAGAGCGTCGGCGACCCGTTCGCCGACGGCACCGTCTCCGAGGACGGGCGCATCGCCTTCACCGAGGCGCGGTTCGACCGAATCATCTACGAGAGGGACCGGGAGGCGGTCGTGGCCGTGCAGGAGGCCGTGCGCGAGGAGGCGGAGAAGGCCGGGCTCGTCGCCGAGTTCAACGGCGACGCCGAGTTCCCGCCCATCGAGCAGGGCACGCAGGAGCTCCTCGGCCTGCTCGCCGCGCTCATCGTCCTGCTCGTCGTCTTCCGGACCGTCGTCGCCGCCACGATCCCGATCGGCCTCGCGCTCGTCGCGGTCGGGAGCGCGTTCCTCCTGCTCTTCGTGCTCGCCGGCTTCACCGACATCAACACCGTCACGCCCCTCCTCGTCTCGATGATCGGTCTCGGCGTCGGGATCGACTACTCGCTCTTCATCGTCACCCGCTTCCGCCAGCTCCTCCACGAGGGGCTTCCGCCCGTCGACGCCGCGGCGGAGGCAGGCGCCTCCGCCGGGCGCGCGGTCCTCTTCGCGGGACGCACGGTCGCGATCTCGGTGAGCGGCCTCGCGCTCTTCGGGCTCGACTTCGTGACGAAGCTCGGGGTCGGCTCCGCCCTCGGCGTCCTCACGACCGTCCTCATCGCGAACTCGCTCCTCCTCGCCGCGCTCGCGAAGCTCGGCCACGGGGTCGACCGCCTCAAGATTCCCTTCCTGCGCCCGCTCGACGACTCCGAGGCGGCGCGAGAGGCGAGCGTCGTCGGGCGCTGGGGACGGTTCGTCACCGCGCACCACAAGCCGCTCTTCGTCGTCCTGCTCGCGGCCGGCGTCGCGCTCGCGAGCACGTCGTCGCTCGTCCGCCTCGGGGCGTCGGACCAGGGAACGCAGCCGCTCGAGCAGACCGCGCGGCGGGCCTACGACCTCCTCGCCGAGGGCTTCGGGCCGGGCTTCAACGGGCCGATCCCGATCGTCGACGTCAATGGTGACGGGGACGCGCCGCGCCGGGTGTACGAGGCTGTGCGCACCCTCGAGGGCGTCGCCTCTGCCGGCGAGCCGCAGCTCAACGACGCGAAGACGGTCGCGATCGTCTTCGTCACCCCCAGCTCCGCGCCCCAGGATGCGGCGACCGCCGAGCTCGTCCACCGCCTGCGCGACGAGGTCGTCCCGGCGACGACGGCGGAGAGCGACGCGGTCGTCTACGTGTCCGGCCTCAACGCGGCGTTCATCGACATCGCCGACCGGATCACCGAGCGACTGCCGTGGTTCCTCCTCTACGTCGTCGGCGTCACCTTCCTCGTGCTCGCGATGGCGTTCCGCTCGATCGTCGTCTCGCTGACCGCGGCGATGACGACGATCCTCTCCGCCTTCGTCGGCTTTGGCGTGCTCACGCTCGTCATCCAGGAGGGCTACCTCCTGAGCCTCACCGGGCTCGACCGGACGGGGCCGATCGAGACGTTCGTGCCGCCGATCGCCTTCGCGATCCTCTTCGGGCTCTCGATGGACTACATGGTCTTCCTCATGAGCCGCATCCGCGAGGAGCACGTCCACGGGCTCGCGACGCGCGAGGCGGTCGAGCACGGCATCGCCGCCATCGGCCGCGTCGTCGTGGCGGCCGCGCTCATCATGGGCACGGTCTTCGCCGCGTTCATCCTCACGCCGGACCGGATCTCGAAGGAGTTCGGGCTCCTGCTCGCGGTCGCGATCCTCACGGACGCGCTCGTCGTGAAGATGACGCTCATTCCCGCGTTCTTCACGTGGCTCGGGGAGAAGACCTGGTACATCCCGCGCTGGCTCGACCGCCTGCTCCCGAACATCACCATCGAGCCGCCGCACGACGGGGAGTCGCCGCACCTTGGGATCGGCGCCGCGGTCGAGCCCGAGCCGGGCGCGAGCGAGGCCTGAGGCGGGTGGCAGCCTCCCTCGCCGGGGAGGCGGCGACCGAGTACGCTCGTCTCCATGACCGAGATGCGCCTCTACGACGTCCGCGTGACCGTCGAGCGGATCGAGGGGCGCTCGGTGTGCGGCCTCGAGGTCGGCGACTGGTTCGAGGTCACCGAGTCGAGTCGCGTGCGCATCCCGGAGGGGCGCCACTTCTGCCTCTTCGCCCTGCAGGCCGTGCTGCCTCTCCTCCCGGCGAAGATGCGCCGTCTCCCCGAGGAGGACTGGCTCGAGCAGGACAGCCTCGTCGCCTGCCCCGACCCCGACGAGCGCGTCGTCATGCGGGTCGAGCGGATCGGCGAGCGGACGCTCGTGACCGAGGAGCTGACGTAGCGCGCGAGCTCGGGATCGGCCTGCGCGGCGACCTCGATCCCCCGGCGTACGAGCGCATCGCCCGACGGGCGGACGAGGCGGGGATCGACGTGCTCTCCGTCTTCCACGACCTCTGCTACCAGCCCGCCATCGGCCCGCTCCTCCTCGCGGCGCGCGTGACCGAGCGCATCCGCCTCGGCCCCGCGGCGCTCAACCCGTTCACGCTCCACCCGGTCGAGATCGCGGGCCAGATCGCGTTCCTCGACGCCGTCTCCCGCGGCCGCGCCTTCCTCGGGCTTGCGAAGGGGGCGTGGCTCGACCGGCTCGGGATCGACGAGCCGCGTCCTCTGGGCGCGCTGCGAGAGGCGGTACACGTGATCGAGGCGGTGCTCGCCGGCGAGGGCGCCGGCGTCGAGGGCAAGCGCTTCACGCTCGTGCCGGGCACGAAGCTCGCGTACGCGCCGATGCGTCGCCGGGTGCCGCTCCTCATCGGCACCTGGGGACCGAAGACCGCGCGCTGGGCGGGGACGGTCGCCGACGAGGTGAAGATCGGCGGGACCGCGAACCCCGACCTCGTCCCGGTCGTGCGGGAGTGGATCGGCAACCCGCGCGTCAAGGTCGTCACCGGGTGCGTCACCGTCGTCGACGAGGACGGAGACCGCGCCCGCGAGCGGGCCCACGCGGTCGCCCGCCCCTACGTCGACGTCGTCGGCCACCTCGACCCGACGCTCGAGCTGCGGCCGGGAGACGCTCTGCCCCTCGACCGCTTCTGCATCGCGGGCAGGCCGGAGGAGGTCGCCGGGCGCCTCGTCGAGCTCTGGGACGCGGGCGCCGATCGCGTCGACCTCGGAACGCCACAGGGCACGACTCCGGAGGCCGGAGTCGAGCTCATCTGCGACCGCGTGCTCCCGCTCGTGCGCTGACGCGCGCGCCGGCCGTCTTTGGAATGGAGGGCGGGCATCGCGCGCGGGCGCGAGGCCGCGCGCCTGCAACAAGAGACGAGCGAGTGGGCATCGATTCACGAACGGGCACTTCCGCGGCGCGGGGGCTCGCGCTAGGAGAGAGACGACTCGTCCCTCTCCCGATTGGAGCTTCCATGCATCGATCCCATCTCGTCCTCCTCTCGGTGCTCGTCGCATGCCTGCTCCTCGCTCCTGCGGCAGCGCCGAGCGGCTCTGCCGACATGGTCGTGAGCCAGGTCTACGCCGGCGGCGGCAACAGCGGAGCGACGTACGCGAACGACTTCGTCGAGCTCTTCAACCGCGGGAACACCCCGATCGACCTTGGCGGCTGGTCGGTGCAGTACGCGACCGCCTCCGGGACGACCTGGCAGGTGACGCCGCTCGCCGGGACGGTGCAGCCAGGACGCTACTACCTCGTCCAGCTCGCCTCCGCCGGCGCGAGCGGCGCTCCTCTGCCGACGCCGGATGCGATCGGCACGTCGAACCTCGCGAACACCGGCGGGAAGGTCGCCCTCGTGCGAAGCACTGCGGCTCTCACCTGCGGCGGAACGGCGGGGAGCTGCGCTGCGAGCACGGCGGTCGCGGATCTCATCGGGTACGGCTCGGCCTCCGATTACGAGGGGACCGGCGCCGCGCCCGCGTTGGGGAACACGACGGCGCTCGTGCGAGCCGGCGGCGGGTGCACCGACACGGACGCGAACGCGAGCGATCTCGCGACCGCCACGCCGACGCCCCGGAGCTCGGCGAGTCCGGCCGCGGCGTGTAGCGGGGCGCAGCCGCCCCCCTCCGCGAGCGTCTCGGCAGGTGCCGGCGTCGACGTCGACATCCAGTCCGCTCTCTCCATCGCGCTCGAGCGCCAGAGCATCAGCTTCGGGAACGTGTTCTCGGGAGACGAGCCTGCGCCCATCTCGCAGCGGGTCACGGTGAGGAGCAACAGCGCGGCTGGCTACGCGCTCACGGTCCACCGCTCGGCCTTCGCCCCGGCGGACCTGCCGCTCGGCATGTCCGCGTCCGCTCCGAGCGGCGGTCAGCTCGGCCCGCAGCTCGCGGGCGGTGCGAGGGTCGCGATCCCGATCGCGCCCGCCCCCGACCTGCTCGTCGGCACCACGAGGGGCCCGAGCGCGGCGAGCGGAGACGTGTGGCAGACGAGCGTCGGCTTCACGTCTCCCTTGCCGGTCGTCCCGCCCGGCCGCTACACGGCGACGATCACGTTCACGGCGATCGGCCGATGACCGCCAGGGTGATCGGGGCGTCGCTCGTCGTGCTCCTGCTCGCGCTCGCGCCCGCGTCCGCGGGCGCGAGCGCGACGCGGCCGCCGGTGGCGCTCACCGCGACGCCAGCGCACGTCGGTCTCGCCGGCAACGCGAGGGCATCGGTTCGCATCGTCAACACGGGGAGCGCTCGCGTCGTCGTGGACGTCCGGACTGCCGGCTTCGCCCTCGACCTCCGCGGCCGCCCAAGGATCGTGAAGGCGAGCGAGGTGCGTCGCTCGGCAGCGACCTGGCTCCGTCTCCGCCCGCGGATGCTCGTGCTCGCTCCAGGCGCCGCGAGCTCCGTCTCGATCGCCTCGAGGCTCCCCCGGCGGGCCGAGCCTGGCGACCACGACGCGCTCGTGCTCTTCACGACGCGCCAGCGTGTCCAGGATGGCGTCGCCGTGCGGATGCGTGTGGGCGTGGTCGTCGTCGTTCGCGCGCCCGGGGCCGTCGTGCGACGCCTCGAGCTCGGCGGGCTGCGCGTCGCGCGGAGCGGTCGCGTCCGGACGCTCGAGCTCGTCGTCGCGAACCGCGGGACCGTCACCGAGTCCGTCACTCGCGACGCCATCGTCGTGACCCTCTCCCGCTCCGGGCGCCGTCTCGCGCGGCTCACGGCCGTCCCCCGAACGCTCCGTCCCGGAACGCGGGGCGTCGTGCAGTTCCGCTGTCCCGCGCGGGTCTCCGGAGCGCTCCGAGCGAGCGTCGAGGTCAGGAGCGGCGCTCCGGGCGGGTTCCGGCGGACGTACCGCATACGCGTGTGAGCGACCTCGTGGTGCTGGACGGCACCGCCTCGCAGCGGAGGGCCAGCAGGCCTGGGCTGGCTCCGAGTTCTCGACGCCTCCCGGGAGCCGGAGGACCTCCGTGAGACGGAACGCCACCCCCTCGGGCACACGAGGCGATCGGCTCCGAGCCTCACCTCGTCCGTCGGACTCCCCCCGGACTCGGTCTCCCGATCAGGGGAGCCAGCCGTCGCGGTAGGGAGTGGTTGTCCGCCAGGGGACCCGCGCGTACGCGACGTCCGGGTCGTTCGTCTCCTCCTCGACGCCGGCGCCGTGTCGAAGTGCGGTCTCGTCGACAGGGTAGGCGCCCCAGTCGGAGCGCTCCCGGTGGTCGCGTGCGCCGACTGCGACGACGACGCACCCCTCTCCAGCGCCGATGATGGTATGGCTCGTGTGCGGAGGGCAGTGCACGAAGTCCCAGGTTCGGAGCGGCCGCTCCTGTCCCTCGGCAAGGAGGAGCGCCTCGCCCGAGACGACGAGGAAGTCCTCCTGGTCGGCCTCCCAGTGGTACATCGACATCGGCTCGCCCGGCCCGAGGACGAAGAGGTTGAAGCCGACCTGGGGGAAGGGCGCTTCGCCCTCGAGGTTGCACACCGCGCCGCGCCCCTCGGCGGCGCGCCACTCCGCCTCACGGGCGTTGAGGACGTACCAGCCCTCGCCGCGCGCGACGAGCCCGTGCTCCGTCCGCTCGAGTCGCGCTTCCGGGCCCATGGTTGCAGCCTGCCCGATTCGCAGGTCCGATGCAACGGTGCGCATGCGACTCGCGGCTGCGCTCCATGCGGTCGCGCTGGGGCTGAGCTTGCCGATCAGAGCCATCGCGCGGCGGTGTGGCTCGCCTAAGGGGAGCTCTCCTCCTCGCGCGCTTGCGCGCAGAGGAGCGCGCGGGGCACCGATGCCTTCGGTCGAGCGTCAGCTCCTGTGGTCAGCGACCCTCCGTCTCGCCGAGGAACGCGAGCACTCGTTGGAGCAGGAGCGCTGCCGCATTCTCGTCGTACCCCGGGAGGCTCGCGTCCGCGAACAGGTGTCCATCGCCGGGGTAGAGGAAGAGCTCGGCGTGGTCTGTGGAGGCGACGAGCTCGCGCGCAGCCTCGAGGTCGCCCTCGCCGACGAAGTACGGGTCGGTGTCCATCGCGTGGATCTGCACCGGTACGGCCTCGGGCCAGGAGCCGAACGCCGACACGGGCGCGCACGAGTGGAAGAGGAGCGCTCCCCTCGCGCCCGGTCGGGTCTGGGCGAGCTTCTGCGCGGGCAGCACGCCGAGCGAGAAGCCCGCGTAGACGACCTCGGCGGGCAGCCCGTACGCAGCGCGCACTCCGCGGTCGACGATGTCCTCGAGCCCCATCTCGTCCGCGAAAGCGACGCCTTCCTCGATCGAGTCGAACGTGCGCCCGCCGAACAGGTCGGGCGTATGAACGAGGTGACCGGCGCGCCGCAGCTCATCCGCGAAGGCGTGAAACCCCGGGGTCTGGCCCAGCGCGTGGTGGAAGAGCAGCACCTCCGCCATCGGTGTCTCCTCTCGCGTGGCTGTCGCCAGGACGATACGGTGCTCGCGTGCCGCCTGGACTCGTCATCGTGCCCGCGAACCAGGCGAGCTGCGACGACCTCCGTGCCGTCTTCGGCACGCGGGGCTCGGGCGCCCGCTGCTGGTGCCAGCGGTACAAGCTCGCCCGCGGCGAAGCGTTCAAGCGCTTTCCCGCCGAGGAGCGCGCTCATCGGTTGCGCATGCAGACCGGGTGCGGGAACCCGGGCTCGGGGACGACGAGCGGCCTCGTCGCGTACCTCGACGGTGAGCCCGTGGGCTGGTGCGCCGTTGAGCCCCGCACGCGCTACCCCGGGCTGCTACGCGTCTACCGCGTCCCCTGGGAGGGGCGGAACGAGGACAGGGACGACGATTCGGTGTGGGCGCTTACCTGTCTCTTCGTCCGCGCGGGCTATCGTCGCAGGGGAATCAGCTACGCGCTCGCCCGCGCCGCCGTCGAGCACGCGCGCGAGCGCGGCGCCCGCGCGCTCGAGGGCTACCCGATCCTCACCGAGCCCGGACAGGAGGTGATCTGGGACGAGATCCACGTCGGCACGCGGAGCATCTTCGAGGCCGCCGGCTTCCGTCAGGTGAGCCACCCGACGAAGCGCCGGGTGGTCATGCGCATCGACTTCTGAAGACGACGGCTCTACCCGAGGGCCGATGCTGGCTCTCCACGGTGGTGGCCTTGGAAGCGTGCGAGCGGAATCGAGCTCCGCGGGATCCCGCGCAGGCGGCGCAACACGTGGCAAGAGGCCCGGGGTGAAGGCGCTGCTTGGCCTTGGAGCCGTCGTACCCTTGCTCGGTCTCGTCGTCGATGTGGAAGAGCCCGCGCTCCCTCGTATGGCCCGCGATCTTCCCGAGCGCAGGAGACTACGTGCGCGGAGAGCTGCCTTGCTGCGGCTCTCGCGAGAGATAGCTGTCGGCTTGGAGCGAGGTGAGCCTCGTTCCTACGAGCAGCCGGTGTTCGTTCCGCAGTCGCGGCACGTGTAGCAGCTCCCCGTCCTGACCATCCGGCCGCCGCAGCGGGAGCACTCGATCGCGTCCTCCCACTGGTTGAAGAGCGCCGTCTGGCCGGGCGGTGGCGCATCGGTCACGGCTGCCACGGCCGACACCGCCTCGTCACCCGCCTCCGCATACGCTGCGGCGAGACGCGCCTTCACCTCGGGGGTCAAGATGCCGGCCTCCTCCTGCTGGTCGGGGGAGAGGAACTTCTTCCCCATCCAGCGGAAGATGTAGTCGACGATCGACTTCGCGACGCGGATGTCCGGATCGTTCGTCAGGCCCGAGGGCTCGAAG
>JAVQXS010000013.1:0-12792 GCA_033578065.1 Thermoleophilia bacterium | reverse complement strand
GTCGGGTTCGTCATGAAGCCGAGCTCCACGAGCACGACCGGGACGTCCGCCCAGTTGAAGCCCGTGAAGTCGGAACGCTCGCCGATCCCCCGATCCGGGAAGCCGAGCGCGCGGACGAGCTCCCGCTGGACGATCGCCGCGGCGCGCCGGCTCTCGGCGTAGACGTCGTCCGTCCAGCCACGATGGAACGCCGGGTACAGCGTATGCGTCCCGCGCGCGGCAGGATCGCCCGATCCGTCGGCGTGGATGCGGAGGAAGAGCGCCGCTCCCGCGCGGTTCGCGATTCGCGCGCGGGCGACGTTGCCCATGCTCGTCCCCGCCGTCCGCGTCCTCGTGAGCACGACGCGGACGCCGCCACGCTCGAGGAGCGCGCGGAGACGGAGCGCGACGGCGAGGACGAGCTCTGCCTCCGTCAGCCCAGAGACGACGCCGCGCGTTCCTCCGCCGTCCTTCACCTTGCGCTCGGCCGAGCCGGGCCCGATCGGCTCCGTCGCGAGGTTCGCGCGGAGGTCGTGGCCGGGATCGACGACGACCGGACGCGCCGATGGCGCGCTGGCTGCGGCTTCGAGCGCGAGGACGAGCGCTGCCGTGCAGAGGGCGAGGGCCCAACGCATCCGCCTGCGCGCCTACCTCGCGAGCCGCACGAGCCGCCGGAGCTCGCGGAGGGGCCCGAGACGAGCAGCCGGACGCCTGTCCCCCGCGGGCAGCTCGAGGGCGAAGCGGTACGAGCGCCGGGGGTCGTAGAGCGGGCACGGGTCGGCACGGCACGGAGCCATCCGGAGCTCGCGTACCCGCACGCCCCGCGCGTCGAAGAAGACGATCCGCAGGGGTACGCGGGTGTTCTTCATCCAGAACGCGCCCCGCGTGTCCGAGGGGAAGACGAAGAGCATCCCGTCGGCTGGCGCGCGCGCGCGACCCATGAGCCCCCGTGCGCGCTCCTCGGGGGTGAGCGCGAGCTCCGGGCGGAAGGGGACGCCGTCGAGCCGCAAGCTCGCGGGGACGCTCGCCGTCCCGGTGTCGCTCAACGAGAGGAGGGCCACGGCGAGGCAGGCGGCGACGAGGGGAAGCAGGTCGGAAGCTCGCGCTCGCACCACGCCGAGACGATAGGGCATGGGAGCGCTCACGAGCGCATCCCGCCGAAGGTGGAGGGAGGAGGCGCTCTCGGCTCTCGTGAGTCTCGGCCGAGCGCCGGGCGACCGGGTCCTCCCCTCCTCTTCGTCCTCGCCGTCGCCTCGTCCTTGGCATCGTCCTCGCCGTCGGCCTCCTCCTGCCCGTCCCGCAGCGTCGCGACCGTCGTCACCGACCTCGCGTCCGCGGGTCGGCGAGGAGAGACGATCAGCCTCTACCCCCTCGGCATGGAGCGCGGCCCCGCGCCTCGGGCTGCTCCCCGGCCAGACGGCGCGCGGCGACGCGCACCGCTTCGACGCCGTCTGCCCGACCGCGGCGGCGAGCGCGCACGCGGCAGCGGCGCTCGGGCCACGCTGGCGGAGATCCGCCCCGACGACCTCCAGGGGATCGGCTTCGCGCTCGGCGCCGTGTCGCTTGGAGCTGCTGCCTCCCTCGGCGGCCTCGCGCTGCTTCCCGGATCCCTTCCTTCCGCCTCGTCCCGGGGAGCCGTAGGATCGGGGACGTGGAGGAGCGTCCCCTCGGTCGGAGCGGCGTCGCAGTCACCCGCCTCGTGCTCGGGTGCGGGGACTTCGGGGGAGTCGGCTCCGCGCCGGCGTTCTTCGGTCAGGGGATCCCAAAGGACGAGGCGTTCCGACTCATGGACGCCGCCTGGGATCTCGGCATCCGCGTCTTCGACACCGCCGATGCCTACGGCGGCGGACGGAGCGAGACGTGGATCGGCGAGTGGCTCGCGCGGAAGGGGAGCGACGTCAAGGACACGCTCGTCATCCAGACGAAGACCTTCCACCCGCCGCACGAGGGGGGCGATCGGGGCCTCGCGTACGCGCGCATCCACCGGCAGGCGGAGACGAGCCTGCGACGCCTCGGCCTCGAGCGCGTGCCGCTCTACGTCGCCCACGCCTTCGACCCCGAGACGCCGCAGGAGGAGACGCTCCGAGCGTTCGACGACCTCGTCCGCGCGGGCAAGGTGGGCGCGATCGGCGCCTCGAACTTCTCCGCCGAGCAGCTCGCGGAGGCGCTCGAGGTCTCCGCGCTCGAAGGGCTCGTCCGCTACGAGTGGGTCCAGAACTCCTTCTCGCTCCTCGACCGCGGCGACGCGGAGACGGTGCTCCCCCTCTGCCGCCAGCACGGGCTCGGCTACCAGGCGTACGGTCCGCTCGCGGGGGGCTGGCTCACCGGGAAGTACCGTCGCGGCGAGCCCTTCCCGCCGGGGTCGCGCATGACGACCCGCCCCGAGCTCTACCTCCAGTACGTCCGTGACGACGTCTTCGACGCGCTCGAGGCCTTCGAGCGGGAGGCGCGCGAGCGGGGCGTCTCCATGGCCGGGCTCGCGCTCGCGTGGCTCCTCGCAGCGCCGGACGTCACCGCGGTCGTCGTCGGCCCTGGCCGCGTCGAGCACCTCGCCTGCGTGCGCGAGGCGCTCGAGCTCGAGCTCTCCGCCTCCGAGATCGCGTCGCTCGGGAGCCTCTTCGCGTGACCCTCGTCCTCTCCGAGCGCGACGTCCGCGAGCTCCTCGACCTCGAGTCGTGCATCGAGGCGATGGCGGACGTGCTCGCGGCGCTCGCGCGCGGCGAGCTCCATCTCCCCCTGCGCTCCGTGGTCGCGCCGCCGGAGGCGGAGACGCTCTTCGGACTCATGCCCGCCTACCGCGGCCACCCCGAGCCGCTCTGGTCCCTGAAGGAGATCGTCATCGCCCCCGCGAACCCCGCCCGCGGCCTCGATGCCCACCAGGGCGTCGTCCTCCTCCACGAGGGGGAGACGGGTCGCGTCATCGCCATCCTCAACGCCTCGCCCGTGACGGAGATCCGAACGGCAGCGGTGTCCGCGGTCGCGACCCGCGCCCTCGCCCGTCCCGGCGCCGAGCGGGTCGCCATCCTCGGCGCCGGCGTGCAGGCCCGCGCCCACGTCCACGCCATGCGCGCCGTGCTCGGCGACCCGGAGGTGCGGATCTGGGCGCGTCGCCCCGAGGCAGCCGAGGAGCTCGCGAGCGAGCTCGGCGCGATCGTCGCCCCCTCCGTCGACGCCGCCCTCTTCGGAGCGGAGGTCGTGTGCACGACGACCGCCGCGCGCGAGCCGATCGTCCGCAAGCGCTGGCTCGCGCACGGAGCCCACGTGAACGCCGTCGGCGCCTGCCTGCCCACGAGCCGCGAGCTCGACACGGAGACCATCGCGAGCGCCTCCCTCTTCACCGACCGGCGCGAGTCGTGCCTCGCCGAGGCGGGCGACTACGTCCTTGCCGCCGCCGAGGGCGCGGTCGGGCCCGACCACATCAAGGCGGAGCTCGGCGAGGTGCTCGCGGGCCTCCATCCTGGACGGGAGCGCGACGACGAGCTCACCGTCTTCGAGTCCCTCGGGATCGCGGTCGAGGACCTCGCCGCCGCCGAGCTCGTCGTCCGGCGCGCGCGCGAGCGCGGGCTGGGGACGGAGGTCGAGCTCTGATCCCGCTCGCGGAGATCGAGGCGGCGCGGGAGCGGCTCGCGGGCATCGCCGTCCCCACCCCGCTCGTCCGCCTCTCGCTCGACGAGGCGCCGGCCGAGATCTGGCTCAAGCTCGAGAACCTCCAGCCCATCGGCTCGTTCAAGCTCCGAGGGGCTGGGAACGCGATCCTCAGCGCGCCGCGCGAGGCGCTCGAGCACGGCGTCGTCACGACGAGCACCGGGAACATGGCCCAAGGCGTCGCGTGGATGGCCCGCCGCCTCGGGGTTCCCGCGACGATCGTCGTCCCCGACAACGCCTCACCCGCGAAGCTCGCCGCCGTCGAGCGGCTCGGCGGTCGCATCGTGCGCATCCCCTGGGAGCGCTGGTGGGCTGCGGTGGAGGCAGACGAGGAGCGCGACCTCGGCGAGGGTGTCGAGGGGTACTTCGTCCACCCCGTGCGCGACGAGCCCGTGATCGCCGGGAACGGGACGATCGGCCTCGAGCTCGTCGAGCAGCTCGACGACATCGACGCCGTGCTCATCCCCTGGGGCGGTGGTGGGCTCACGACCGGGATCGCGAGCGCGCTCCGCGCGCTCTCGCCGTCGACGAGGGTCTACGTCTGCGAGCCGGAGACGGGCGCGCCCGTGAGCGCCGCGCTCGCGAACGGGGGCGTCCCCGTGCCCGTCCGCTTCACGCCCTCGTTCGTCGACGGCGCCGGGTCGGGGGGGCTCCTGCCCGACATGTGGGAGCGGGCCCGGCCGCTCGTCGACGGCGCCTTCCCGATCCCGCTCGCACGGGCGGCCGACACCGTGCGGCTCCTGCTCGAGCGCGCGCGCATCGTCGCCGAGGGCGCCGCCGCGCTCCCGGTCGCGGCCGCGCTCGACGGGCTCGCCGGCTCGGGACGCGTCGTCTGCATCGTCTCGGGCGGGAACATCGACGCCTCGCGTCTGCGGGCGATCCTCGACGGCCGCGTCCCCGACTAGGGAGCGTTGGCCGAGCGGGGCACGGGGAGAGCGCGCAGTAGCATCCGCCCGTGGACTTCGAGACGCGCGCGATCCACGTCGGGCAGGAGCCCGACCTCGCTACCGGCGCCATCACGACGCCCATCTACCAGACGTCGACGTTCGTCCAGGACGCGGTCGGCGTGCACAAGGGCTACGACTATGCGCGCGTCCGAAACCCGACGCGGACGGCGCTCGAGGCGTGTCTCGCCTCGCTCGAAGGCGGCCACCACGGCCACGCCTTCTCGTCGGGGATGGGCGCGACGACGACGCTCCTCCACCTCCTCTCTCCAGGCGACCGCGTCGTCTGCGTGAGCGACGTCTACGGCGGCACCTACCGCCTCTTCTCGCAGGTGTACGAGCCGAAGGGCTACCGCTTCTCGTACCTCTCCGCGCGGGAGCTGTCGGAGGAGCTCGAGCGGCACCTCGACGAGCGGACGCGGCTCGTCTGGCTCGAGACGCCGACGAACCCGCTCCTCACGGTCGTGGACATCGCGTCGGCGGCCCAGGCCGCACGCGCGGCGGGCGCGCTCGTCGTCTGCGACAACACGTTCGCGACGCCGTACCTCCAGCGGCCGCTCGAGCTCGGCGCCGACCTCGTCCTGCACTCGACGACGAAGTACCTCGGGGGTCACTCCGACGTCGTCGGCGGCTTCGTGGCGACGCGGGACAGCGCGCTCTCCGAGCGCCTCGCCTTCCTCCAGAAGTCGCTCGGCGCGATTCCGGGCCCGCTCGACGCCTGGCTCGTCCTCCGGGGCGTGAAGACGCTCGCGGTGCGCATGGAGCGCCACTGCGCGAACGCTGCCGCGGTCGCCGACTTCCTCGCCAACGACGGGCGCGTCGCTCGGGTGCACTACCCCGGCCTCCCCGACCACCCAGGTCACGCGATCGCCGCCAGGCAGATGCGCGGCTTCGGAGGGATGGTCTCGTTCGAGGTCGGAAGCGAGGAGGAGGCGGTCGCGCTCGTCGCCCGAACCCGCATCTGGAAGCTCGCCGAGAGCCTCGGCGGCGTCGAGAGCCTCATCGAGCACCCGGCCCGGATGACGCACGCCTCGACCCGCGACGCGCCCTTCGCCGTCCCCGGCACGCTCATCCGTCTCTCGGTGGGGATCGAGTCCGTCGCCGACCTCCTCGAGGACCTCGACCACGCGCTCGGCGGATGACCCACGAGCCGATCGACCTCCACCACTTCCGACCGCGGATCATCGCCTCCTACCTCCTCGAGACCGAAGACGGGCTCGCGCTCTTCGACTGCGGACCGACGACGTGCGTCCGTGCGCTCGAGGAGGGGCTGCGCGAGCGCGGTGTCTCCCTCGCCGACGTCCGGCACCTCCTCGTCTCGCACATCCACCTCGACCACGCGGGGGCTGCGGGCGCGCTCGTGCGGGAGCACCCGCACCTCCAGGTGCACGTCTCCGAGATCGGCGCTCCCCACCTCGTCGATCCGACCCGGCTCGAGGCGAGCGCGCGACGTCTGTACGGCGACGCCTTCGACGAGCTGTGGGGCGAGCTCGTCCCCGTCCCCGAGGAGAACGTCCGCGTCGTCGGGGAGCGCGTCCTCGGCCTCGACTGCTTCCCCGCGCCAGGCCATGCCTCCCACCACGTCTGCTACCTCCACCCCGACGGGACGCTCTACGCGGGTGACGCAGCCGGCGTCCGGATCTCCCCCGGACGGTTCGTCCTCCCGCCGTGCCCGCCGCCGGAGTTCGACCTCGAGGCGTGGCTTCGGACGATCGACGAGATCGAGCGGCGGGCGCCGGGGAGGCTCGCGCTCGTCCACTTCGGAGCCTTCGACGACGTCGAGGCGCACCTGCGCGCCCTCCGCGAGACCCTCGAGCGCTGGACGGAGCGGGTCGAGGACGGCATGGACGAGGCGACGTTCGTCGCAGCCGCCCGCTACGACGTCGCGCAGGTGGACGAGGAGCTCGCGGAGGTCTACGAGCGAGCGGCACCGGCCTGGCACAGCTTCCGCGGGATCGAGCGCTACCTCCGCAAGCGGCGGGAGGAGGCTGCCGCCGGTCGCTCCTGACCCGCCTCGCGCTCAGGAGACGGCGTGCGCCTCGAGGTCGGCGAGCGAGACGAACTCGAGCGCGGAGGCGTGCGTCGCCTCGAGAACGACGGGAGGCGCGACCCCGGCCTCGAGCGCCTCCTTCCAGCGCGCGGCGACGACGCACCAGCGGTCGCCTGGCCGCAGTCCTGGGAAGCCCCACTCAGGCCGGGGCGTGACGAGGTCGTTGCCGACGCGGACGGAGAACTCGAGGAAGGCCTCGGTCATGACGGCGCAGACGACGTGGAAGCCGGGATCGACCCCCTCCGTGCGACAGAAGCCGTCGCGGTAGAAGCCCGTCACCGGGTCGAGGGAGCAGGGCTCGAGGTCGCCGCCGAGGACGTTCACGCCGAGATCATGCCCAGCCGGTGACGAGCCAGCGGCCGCGACGGAAGCGCGCGGTCATGAGCGTGAGGCGGACGAGGATGAGGACGACGAGCGCTGCCCAGACGCCGCGGATGCCCCAGTCGTCGGCGAGCGCGAGCCCGAGCGTCGCGGCGCAGGCGAGGAAGGCGGTCACCATCGAGCCGGCGAGGAAGGGGCCATCGCTCGCGCCGATGAGGATCCCGTCGAGGGCGAACACCGCCCCGTTCAGCGGCTGCATGAGCGCGAAGAGCGGCCACAAGAGCGCCGCCTCGGCGAGGACGGTCGCATCGCCCGTGAAGGCGCGGGGCAGGAGCGAGGAGAGCGCGAGGAGCACCGCGGAGAACGCGGCGCCGAGCGCGACCGAGAGCGAGATCATCCGGAGGCCGGCGGCGTACGCCGCCTCACGCCGCCCGGCGCCGAGCTCGCGTCCGACGATGATCTGGCCGGCGATCGCGAGCGAGTCGAGGACGAGGGCGAGGAAGACCCAGAGCTGGAAGGCGACCTGGTGCGCAGCGATCGAGGCGTCCCCGAACCGGGTCGCGACCGCGCCCGCGAGCACGAAGGAGGACATGAGCGCCGTCGTCCGCAGGAAGATCCACTTCCCGATGTGGAGCACGCGGCGCACCTCGCGTGACCTCGGCCTCCACTCGCCCGGCTCGAGCCGGCGCCCGATCGCGACGAGGAAGGCGACACCCATGCCGAGCTGGGAGATGGCGGTCGACCAGGCCGCGCCCTCGATCCCCCAGCCGAGGACGGGGACGAAGAGGAGGACGAGGACGACGTTCGCCGCGTTCCCGGCGACGAGGACGAGGAGCGGCGTGCGCAGGTCCGCGAGGCCGCGGAGGAAGCCCTGGCCGCCGAGCGCGAGGAACGCCGCGGGGAAGCCGATGGCCGCGATCCGCAGGTAGGCGACGGCGTACTCCGCCGACTGCCCCCGCCCACCCATCGCCGCGACGAGCTCGGGCGCGACGAGGGCGATCGCCGCCGAGACGGCTGCCCCGAAGGCGAGAGAGAGCCACACCGCCTGCGCCCCTAGGCGGCGGGCGGCAGCGTCCTCGCCCGCCCCGGAGGCGCGGGCGACCTGCGCCGTCGTCCCGTACTGGAGGAAGTTGAAGATGGCGAAGACCCCGCCGAGGATCGTGAAGGCGATGCCGAGCGCCGCGAGCTGCGCCCGTCCGAGGTGACCGACGACCGCCGTGTCGACGAGGAGGAAGAGCGGCTCGGCGGCGAGGGCGCCGAGCGCGGGAAGCGCGAGCCGGAGGATCTCGCGGTCGTAGGGCGACCGGAGCGTCACGTCGCAGGTTCTAGCGAAGGGGAGGCTGCCGAACGGCTCGACGGCACGGCGTCGCTCCGCCGTCGCCACCCGTCGAGCGCACGCTCGCGGTCACGCCTCCCTCCTTCGTTGGCGCGAGCGCTCGGAGCGGCTCGCCCTAGGCGACGAGCCGCTCGAGCGCGTCTGCGGACTCGATCGTCGCCTCGTACGCCTCGAGGTAGTCCGCGACCATCCGCTCCGGCGAGAAGCGCTCCTCGACCTCGCGGCGCAGCTCGGTCGGATCGAGCGAGTCCGCGAGCTCGAGGATCGCGGGATCCTCCATCTCCCGGTAGCTGTCGACGAGGATGCCGGTACGACCGTGGTCGATGATCTCGGGGATGGCCCCGCGCCGCGTCGAGATGACGGGCGTCCCGCAGGCCATCGCCTCGACGACGACGAGGCCGAAGGGCTCCTCCCAGTCGATCGGGTTGACGAGCGCCCGCGCGCCCATGAGGAGCTCGACCTTCTCCGCGTGCCCGACCTCCCCGACGTACTCGATGTCGCCGCCGAGGTGCGGCCGCACGAGCTCCTCGAAGTAGCGCCGCTCGTCGGGCTCGCGGCACTTCGCCGCGATCTTCAGCGGCAGCCCGGTCTCGAGCGCGATCGCGACCGCCCGGTGCGCTCCCTTGTCGGGGCTCATGCGCCCGAGGAAGAGGAGGTAGTCGCCTCCGGGCTTGCGCCGGAAGGGGTAGACGGAGAGGTCAATCGCGTTCGGGCAGTTCGCGATCCACGGGAGGTCGGGGTGCGGCCGCCGCTGGTTGCACGAGATGGAGATGAGCTTCACGTTCGGCGCGAGCGCGCAGAGCTGCTCGTAGAGGACGCCAGGCGGGCCCGTCAGGGGCCCGTGCACCGTATGGCAGAAGGGTCGGTCGATGAGCCCCCCGAGCGCGAGCCCGAGGAGCCCCGTGTGGTCGTTCACGACGTCGAAGTCGTCGGAGCGCGCGATCGCGTGCACCGCGTGGCGCAGCTCCCAGTACGTGTGGCCGATCCACTCGCTCGGGGCGGTGGGGAAGATCGCCTCGAGGTTCGCTCTCGTCTCCGAGTCGCCCGAGGCGAAGAGCGTCACGTCGTGGCCCGCGGCGACGAGACCGTCCGCGAGCAACGACACGACGCGCTCGGTGCCCCCGTACCCCTCGGGAGGGACCGGGAACCAGACGGGAGAGATGATTCCGATCCTCATGCCCGTATGGTGCCGGATGGAGGCCGGCTCGGATCGGGCCCACTACAGGACAGCTCCGCTCAGACGCCGGCAGCGACGCGCACCTCGCCCCGCTCCACCGCCACCGTCCACTGGCGGCCGAACGCCCGCACCCCCTCCACCCGAAGCCCCTCGAGCCAGCTCGGGAGCTCCTCGCGGAGCGTCGAGACGAGCCGCTGACGCGGCCGATCGGGCTCGAGCCCGAGCAGGACGCGGACGAGGAGGATGGGGGTGCCAGCCGCCCAGGCCTGCGGGCGGGCGGCGGTCGGGTACGCGATCGGAAACGGCGCCTCGTCACGCGCGTAGCCGGCGAACACCTCGGGGAGCGACCAGCCGAAGTGCGCCGCGGCCTCGACGAGCGCGCGGGCGACGCGGCGCGCCGCCTCGTGGTGTCCCGACCGCGCGAAGCCCCAGGCGGCGAGCGCCGAGTCGTGGGGCCAGACGGTGCCGTTGTGGTAGCTGATCGGGTTGAAGGCCGCCTCGTCGCTCGCCATCGTGCGAATCCCCCACCCCGACCACAGCTCCGGCGAGAGGAGCTGGTCGACGACGCGCTCGACGCGCTCCTCGGGGACGATCCCGCTCCAGAGGAGGTGACCCATGTTCGAGCAGCGCGCGTCGACGCGCCGCTTCGCGCCGTCGAGCGCGAGCGCGTAGAAGCCGCCGCGCTCCTCCACCCAGAAGGCGTCGTCGAAGCGGGCGCGGAGCGCCTCGGCCTCCGTCTCGAGCCGATCGGCGAGGGCGCGGTCGCGCCACACCTCCCTCGCCACCTCGGCGATGCCTCGCTTCGCCGCGTACACGTAGCCCTGCACCTCGACCGGCGCGATCGGCGGCTCCGCGAGGCGGCCGTCGTGGAAGCGCTGCGAGTCGCCCGAGTCCTTCCACGACTGGTTCGCGAGGCCCTTCGGCGAGCGGCGCTCGTACTCGACGAGACCATCTCCGTCCCGATCGCCGTAGCGGTCGATCCACTCGAGCGCGCGGAGGGCGGGCTCGCGCAGGCGGGTCGCGAGCACCGCGTCGTCCGTCCAGCGCCACGTCTCCGCGAGGAGACAGAGGAAGAGCGGCGTCGCGTCGACCGTCCCGTAGTAGCGGGGGAACCACATCTCCGCAGCCCGGCCGTGGCGGATCTCGTGGATGATCTTCCCGGGCTCCGCGTCGATCGCGGGATCGTCGCGATCGGACTGGAGCTCCGCGAGCGCCTCGAGCGCCCCGACCGCGAGCTCCGGGCCGAGGAGGAGCGTCTGGAGGGAGACGATCGCCGTGTCGCGCCCGAAGACGGTCATGAACCACGGCATGCCAGCCGCGAAGAGCGGGCGCCGGTGCTCGCCGGTACGCATGCGGAGCGCGCCGAGGTCGGCGATGGAGCGGTCGAAGGCGCGTCGGAGCGCGTCCCAGCCCCCGCGGATGCGAGGGACGCGGAGCGTCCACGCCGCGACGGCGTCGGCGAGCGCCTCCCGCTGCTCCTCGTCGCGCTGGGCGAGCTCGGACTCCGTGCCTCGGTGGAGCGTCGGGTGCACCTCGAGCTCGAGCTCCCAGAGCCCGTGCGGCGCGAGCGAGAGCTCGAAGACGAGCGCGCCCCCGCGCAGGGTCGCAGGTCGCGAGAGGCGGACGCGGGTGCGGAGCGGGCCGGCGAGATCGTCGAGGACGAGCTCGGTGCCCGCGCCGTCGAGGGCTGGCGGCGCCGGAGCGGGGAGCGGCGGCGCATGCTCGGGGTCACCGAAGGCGAAGTCGTGGAGCTTCACGGTGATGATGTCCGCGAAGTCGGCCTCGAGCTCGAGGGCGACCTCGAAGCCGAGCTCCTCCATGCTCTCGTTCCGGACGCGGATGCGCTCGTGGAGGCCGAGCCCGACGAAGCGCTCCCGCGCGATCGAGAGGGCGTCGTGCGGGAGACCCCGGACGCGGGGGCTCCGCAGGTAGAAGGAGGCGGCGAAGTGCTCGACGGCGCCCGAGGAGAGGAGGAGCGGGCGCGCATCGGCGACGCGCAGGGCGAAGCGCGAGAGGAAGCGCGTGTCGTGGGCGTAGAAGCCGGCCGTCTCGCCGACGATGTCGCCGCGGTCGTCGGAGATGCAGAACGTCGATCCCTCGAGGATCGTGAGCATCGCTCCGCCCGCGCTACTCCTCCCGCCGCACGATGCGGCCGCCGCTCGACTGCTGGAGCGCCTTGACGACGATCTCGTCGACGTTCATGTAGGGCGGACGCGTCACCGCGAAGAGGACGCAGTCGGCGATGTCGTCGGCGGTGAGGGGGTCGACCCCCCTGTACACCGCCTTCGCCCGCTCCTCATCCCCCTTGAAGCGGACGAGCGAGAACTCGGTCTCGACGAGGCCAGCGTCGACCGTCGTGATCCGGATCGGGCGGCCAAGGAGGTCCTCGCGGAGCGCGTACACGAACCCGCGCAAGCCGAACTTCGCAGCGACGTAGGAGGCGGCGTTCTCGTACGCCTGCCTCCCCGCCACCGAGCCCATGAAGAGGATGTGCCCGCCGTCCCGGATGTGCGGGAGCGCGAGTCGGGTCATGCGCATCGCGCCCTCGACGTTCGTGCGCAGGACGACCTGCTCGTCCTCCGGCGTCGACTCCCAGAACGGGTAGCGGCCGAGCGCGAGCCCGGCGTTGTTGAAGAGGATGTCGATCCCGCCGAGCTCCGACGCCGCCCGGGCGACGAAGGCGGCGCAGCTCTCCTCGTCCATGACGTCGAGCGGGAGCGCGAGGTCGGCCTCGATGCGCTCGACCCGGCGCGCGCCGCCCACGACCCGCGCGCCCGCCGCGCGCAGCTTGCGCACCGTCGCAGCGCCGATGCCGCTCGAGGCCCCGGTCACGACAGCGGTCTTGCCTGCGAGCTCCACGAGCGTGGAGCCTAACCGTCAGCGCGCGCGGAACGGCGTGGGGTCAGGCCCCGATCGTCGCGGCCGCGCCCCGCCCCGGCGTCAGAGGTCGAGCGCGTCGCGGAGGAGCCGGCCGAGCTGGCGCTGCCCCTCGCGATCGAGGAGGTTGAGCGCCCGGACGCCCGAGAGGCGCTCGCAGAGCGCGACGCCCGCCTCGGTCGAGGTCGCCCTCCCGGCGACGACGTCCGGGACGATGCCGTGCGACTCGGCGACGCCGACCACCGCGTACGGATCCGAGGCGCAGAGGATCGTGAAGCGCACGAGCGGGGCCAGCACGCGCTCGGCGAGCTCGACGTTGTACGGCTCGAGCGGCGACGCCCCCGCCTCGACGACGACCGCGTCGACGTCCGCGAGGGCGAGGCTGGAGAGGATGTGCTCGAGCGCCCGCCGGTAGCGCTCGGGATCGCACACCGTCGAGGGCAGCCCGGCGTCGACGAAGTCG
>JAVQXS010000012.1:0-13093 GCA_033578065.1 Thermoleophilia bacterium | reverse complement strand
CTGCGGTCCGGCGGGACCTGGAGGTCCGGCAGGGCCGGGGTCGCCCTGCGGGCCTTGCGGTCCGGCGGGACCCGCTGGACCCGGCGCGCCGGGGTTGCCCTGGGGGCCCGGCGGGCCTTGAGCGCCGGCCGGTCCCTGTGGGCCGGGCGGGCCCTGTGAGCCGGCGGGCCCAGCGGGCCCCTGGCTTCCAGGAGGTCCCTGGGGACCCTGCGCTCCGGCGGGACCCGGCGCTCCCTGGGGCCCGGTCGGCCCGCGCACCTCTCGGCGGCCACGCTGATGCCAGCGTACGCGCGCCTCGTTCCGGAGGCACCGCCGAGCCGAGGGGACAAGGCGGAGGTCCCCGCTCCGTCTGTCGTAGCACCCCGTGAAGACGCCGCTCGGGCTCGGGATCGTCCGACGCGCGTCACGGGAAGGCTCGGCCGCGGCGACCTGCGTCGCAAGGAGCGCGCCGAGGGCGAGCGCCACGAGGCTGCCGGTCCGCCGAGAGAGCTGTCGTCCGAGTGGTCTCACGCGTGCCGCACCGCGGAGGTTGTCACCTGTGCCGCAGAGTTCGTATCCCCCGCTCGGGGATGCGTACGTCTACCAGGGGCGTCGGACGGAGAGCGTCCTTCGTGGTTCGAGGACGCTCTACCCTGGGAGCATGGGCCGAGGTTCCGCCGGAGCGTGACGTGCGGGCGCTTCTGCGGCGTACGAAGGGCGTGCATGCCGTATCGATCGATCTGCCGCGCCGCGGGGTGGAGGCCCGGCCTGCGTTCGCGACGGTCGCCGAAGAGCTCCTCGACGACGTCTACGGCTACCTCCTCTACCTGACGAGGGACTGGGCGCTCGCCGAGGACCTCACGAGCGAGACGTTCGAGACGGCGCTGCGACGCTTCGCCCGCTTCGATCCGCGACGGGGCTCCGCGCGCGCCTGGCTCCTCGCCATCGCGCGCTCGACGGCGCTCGACTGGCTTCGTGCGGAGCGGCGCCGGCGCGCGCGCGAGGAGCAGGCGGAGGCGCGCGAGCGCCCGCTTCGTGCCGAGTCCGTGCCGGGCGAGGGGCTTCCGCCTGAGCTCGAGGCCGGACTCGCGACACTCACTGCCGGCGAGCGCGAGGTGGTCGCGCTCCGGGTCGTCCTCGAGCTCGACGGCCAGGAGACGGCCCGGCTGCTCGGGATCTCGCCGACAGCCGTCTCGACGCGGCTCCATCGCGCCCTGACGAAGCTCGAAGAGAGGATGAGACACGATGACGTCGCCTGACCTGATCGACACCCTGCGAGCCTCGCGCCCAACCGCGCCCGCTGCGCTGCGGATGCGCATCCGCGAGATCGCCTCCCGGCAGCGGGCTCCCTCGCTCGCCGAGCGCATCCGGGCGCGGATGCGTAGCGCGACGCTCGTCGCTCTCCCCGCCGCCGCGGTGCTCGCGGTCGCCGTCGCCGGCGTCGTCGGACTGTCGCGCTCGGGGTCCCCCGCGCTCGATCGGGAGGCGAGCGTCGCGGCGCTCGGGGAGGCGGCTCCGAGCGATGCGTCGAAGACGAGCGTGCTAGGGGTGCTCGGCGCCGACACGGTGCGCGCGCAACGAGTCAGCGCCACGCTCACGGTCGAGGTCGAGGATGCCGACGCCGTCTCCCGGGCCGCCCAGAGCGCGCTCGCCCTCACGCGCCGCCTCGGCGGCTACGTCGTGAGCTCGTCGGTCACGACCGGCGAGGAGGGAAGCGCGCAGCTCGTCGTCCGGGTGCCCGTCGCCAAGGTGCAGGACGCGATCGTTGGCCTCTCCGGGTTCGGCCGCATCGTCTCCCAGCAGGTGACCGTGGACGACCTCGAGCAGCAGCTTGACGTGCTCGAGACACGGGAGCGGCAGCTGCGATCTCGTATCGCTCGCATCCGGGCCCGCCTTGCGACCGGCGAGCTCGATCCCGAGGCTGAGGCCGTTCTCCGTGCTCGGCTGGGGTCGCTCCGCGCGGAGCTCTCCCAGGTGCGGAGCGAGGTGGCGGCGACGGGCGCGGAGGCGCGCATGGCGACGATCTCGGTCACCGTCGCGACTCCAGGCGCGCTCGGGGTCGGTCCCGTGCCGTCGCGTCTCGAGCGGGCGCTCGACGAGGCTCTGAACGTCCTCGCGTGGGAGGGTCTCGTCGCGCTCGCCATCGCGATCGTCCTCTCGCCGCTCGCGCTCGTCGTGGCAGCGGCATGGCTCGGGCACCGGCTCTACCGGCGTCGCGAGACCGAGCGGCTGCTCGCCTCTCCCTAGCAGCGCGCGCCCGCCAGCGTGGCGGACGCGTCGTCAAGCTGATATATAGGAGTCCTATATGTCCGCCGATCCGACGAGCGTCGACCCAGCCCGGAGCGTCGCGACCGGGCTCTCGAAGATCGGGCTCGCGCTCCGCACCCATGCCTGGGAGGAGCGCGGCCGCACGGGGCTCACGCCGACGCAGGCGCAGGTCATCTCCCTCGTCGCGAGCCGTGGGCCGCAGCGGATCGGCGCGCTCGCAGCCTTGCTCGCGGTCTCCCAGCCGACCGTGAGCGACGCCGTCTCGGCGCTCGAGGCGAAGGGTCTCGTCGGCCGGCGCGTGGGTACTGACCGGCGCACGCAGCTCGTCGAGCTGACCCCGGCGGGCGCGACCGTCGCGGCGTCGTCTGCGGAGTGGCCGGACGCGCTCCTCGCCGCCGTCGAGGCGCTCGCTCCCGAGGAGCAGGCCGCGCTCCTGCGCGGGCTCCAGAAGATGATCCTCGAGCTCCAGGCGCGCGGCCGCATTCCCGTGCAACGGATGTGCGCGACCTGTCGCTTCTTCCGGCCACACGTCCATGCCGACCCGGCGCGCCCGCACCACTGCGCCTTCGTGGACGCCCCCTTCGGAGACCGCGAGCTGCGCCTCGACTGCGCCGACCACGAACCGACGATCGCAAAGGAGGCAGCATGAGCAGGACCGCGGAAGGTCAGGTGACGCTCGAGCACCTCGAGCTGCTGAAGAAGTCCACCCTCTTCACGGAGGAGGACGTCGCCGCGCTCCGACGCTCGGGCGAGATCCTCGCCGACCAGGTCGAGGACGTGCTCGACGTCTGGTACGGGTTCGTCGGCTCGAACCCGCACCTCGTGTCGACCTTCGCCCGGAAGTCCGACGGGCAGCCCGATCCCGACTACCTCGCCGCCGTGCGCGTCCGCTTCGGAGACTGGATCCGGCGGACAGCCGCGGCGAGCTACGACGAGGAGTGGCTCGCCTACCAGCTCGAGATCGGGCGTCGCCACCACCGCTCGGGGAAGAACCGCACCGACGGCGTCGACGCCGCCGACCACGTTCCGCTCAGCCACATCATCGCTCTCGTCTACCCGATCACGGCGACGCTCCGCCCCTTCCTCGAGAAGGGAGGCGACCCGCCGGAGGAGGTCGAGAAGATGCAGGACGCCTGGCGGAAGTCGGTCCTCATGCAGGTCGCCCTCTGGTCGCACGCGTACGTTCCGCACGAGGACTGGTAGCGGGCACGCTCGCCTTCGGGGGCGAGGCCGGAGCGCCTCGCCCCCGCGCGGCTGAGCGGGGCTCAGCGGGCCGAGATGCGAGCGGCGAGCTCGCGCGAGATCGCGTGCTCGCCTGAGGGCGAGCGGAGCGTCACCGGCCCTCCGAACGGCGCGCGGCCGAGGATCTCCACCGTCGCCTCCGGGACGAGGCCGAGCTCCGTCAGGTAGCGGAGGAGCTCGGGGTCGCGATCCGGGACGCGGGCGACCCGAGCCCGCTCGCCGACGGCGAGGTCGTCGAGCGTGCGCTCGGCGGTCGGCTCCAGGCGGAGCTTGGCGTCCGGGATCGGATCGCCGTGCGGGTCGTGCGTCGGGAAGCCGAGCTCGGCGTCGATGCGCGCCTCGAGCTCCTCGGAGAGCGCGTGCTCGAGGAGCTCGGCCTCGGCGTGCACCTCGTCGAGCGCGAGGCCGAGGCGGTCGACGAGGTAGCGCTCGAGCAGGCGGTGGTGGCGGATGACCTCGAGCGCACCTGCGCGGCCCCGGTCCGTGAGGGCGACCCCGCGGTAGGGCGTGCGCTCGACGAGACCGAGCTCGGCGAGCCGCTTCGTCATCGCCGTCGCGGACGGTGCGCTGACCGACATCCTCGCGGCGAGCGCGGAGGTCGTGACGCGCTCGCCCTCCGTCTCGAGGGCGTAGATCGCCTTCAGGTAGTCCTGGACGGCGACGGAGAGCTCGGGTGGCCGGGTTCCCACGGGATGTCCATGAGGTTACACTCAACTCAGTTATTAGCCATGGCTAAATCTCACCTTGCGAGCCTCGTTGCCCTCGCGTTCGTCGCAGGTGCTTTCGTCGCGACTGGCTGCGGCGCGGCGGGCGACTGGCCGGCGGACGGCTCCCTCCGGATCGTCGCGACGACGGGGATGGTCGCGGACCTCGCCGAGCGGGTCGGCGGGGGCCGGGTCTCCGTCCGTGCGCTCATGGGTCCTGGCATCGACCCGCACCTGTACAAGGCGAGCGAGGGCGACCTTCGCCGCCTCGAGGCCGCGGACGTCATCCTCTACAACGGGCTCCACCTCGAGGCGAAGATGGCGGACGTCCTCGCGGAGATCGGCGAGAGCGGCCGGCACACGCGCGCGGTGGCGGAGGCGATCCCGCGGCGGCGCCTCATCCGCGTCTCGGAGACGCAGGTCGATCCGCACGTCTGGTTCGACGTGACGCTCTGGATGCACGCGCTCCGCGCAGTCGAGGACGCGCTCGTGGAGGCGGACCCGGCGCACGCGGCGCTCTACCGCGCGAACGCCGCGGCGTACGAGCGCGAGCTCGAGGCGCTCGACGCGTGGGTGCTCCGCGAGGTGGCTCGCGTTCCCCGCGAGCGGCGCGTCCTCGTGACGGCGCACGACGCCTTCGGCTACTTCGGCGCGCGCTACGGCTTCGAGGTGCGTGGCCTCCAGGGCATCTCGACGGTCGCCGAGGCTGGCGCACGCGACGTCGCCGAGCTCGCCGACTTCATCGTCGAGCGACGGATCCCGGTCATCTTCGTCGAGACCTCCGTCTCGCCGCGGACGATCGAGGCCGTCCGGGCCGCGGTCGACGCTCGCGGCTTCGAGGTCGCGATCGGGGAGAGCCTCTTCTCGGACGCGATGGGAGACCCCGGGACGCCCGAGGGGACGTACCCGGGCATGGTGCGCCACAACGTCCGAGCGATCGTCTCCGGGCTCCTCGGCGAGGGCGTGTCGGAGGCGCGGGCGAGCACGACGGCACGATGAGCGCTCCCGCCCTCGAGATCGCCGACCTCACCGTCGCCTACGGCGAGCGACCGGTGCTCTGGGACGTCGACCTCACGGTGCCGGCCGGGTCGCTCACTGCCATCGTCGGCCCGAACGGCGCCGGGAAGACGACGCTGCTCCGCTCCGTGCTCGGTCTCGTCCGGCCCGCTGCAGGGCTGGCGCTCGTCCTCGGCCGTCCCTACCCCGAGCAGCGGAGGCTCGTCGCCTACGTGCCGCAGCGTGGCTCCGTCGACTGGGACTTCCCGACGGATGTCCGCGACGTCGTCCTCATGGGGCGCTACGGACGGCTCGGCTGGGTGCGGCGTCCCGGTCGCGAGGATCGGCAGGCGGCGGACGAGGCGCTCCGCCAGGTCGGGATGGAGGGCTTCGCGCGCCGCCAGATCAGCCAGCTCTCGGGCGGCCAGCAGCAGCGCGTGTTCCTCGCGCGCGCACTCGTACAGGAGGCCGAGCTCTACCTCATGGACGAGCCCTTCCAGGGCGTGGACGCGACGACCGAGCTCGCGATCGTCGAGCTCCTACGCTCGCTGCGCGCGCGGGGGAAGACGATCGTCTGCGTCCACCACGACCTCCAGACGGTCCCGGAGTACTTCGACCGGGTCGAGCTCCTGAACGTGCGGAAGATCGCCGGAGGACCGGTGGAGGAGGTCTTCACGGAGGAGAACCTCCGGCGAACGTACGGTGGCCGCTCCGCTGCCTTCGGGCGGCTCGCGGGGTCGTGATCGCGCTCCTTCCGCTCGACGACTACACGCTGCGCGTCGTCGCGCTCGGCGCAGCGACGCTCGGGGTCGTGGCGGGCGCGCTCGGGACGTTCGCCGTCCTCCGTCGCCAGGCGCTCGTCGGCGACGCGATCTCGCACGCGGCGCTCCCGGGGATCGCCCTCGCCTACCTCGTGACGGGCGGCAAGGCGTCTCTCCCGCTCATGATCGGCGCGGCGCTCACAGGCTTCCTCGCCGTCCTCCTCGTCTCCGCGGTCGTGCGGACGACGCGGGTGCGGCAGGACGCCGGGCTCGGGATCTGGCTCGCCGTCTTCTTCGGGGCCGGTCTCGTCCTCCTCACCTACCTCCAGCGGCGGCCGGACGCCTCGCAAGCCGGGCTCGACCGCTTCCTCTTCGGCCAGGCGGCGACCCTCCTCGAGGAGGACGTCGTCACGATGGCGGTCGCGGGCGTCCTCGCGCTCGCGACGCTCGCGCTCCTCTGGAAGGAGGTGAAGATCCTCTCCTTCGACCCGGAGCTCGGCGCGACGCTCGGGCTCCCGATGCGCCTGGTGGACGTCGTCCTCACCGGGCTCCTCGTCGTCGCGATCGTCATCGGGCTGCAGACCGTGGGGGCGGTGCTCATGGCGGCGATGATCGTCGCGCCCGCGGCGGCGGCACGGCAGTGGACGGACCGACTCGGGGTGATGACGATCCTCGCCTCCGTCCTCGGCGCCCTCGCGGGCGTGCTCGGGGCCCTCGCCTCAGCCGAGGTCTCGCGCCTGCCCACCGGCCCGACGATTGTCGTCATCGCGACCGCGCTCGTCGCGCTCTCCCTCCTCGGCGCGCCTCGTCGCGGGCTCGTGGCGCGCGCCCTCGCGGCGAGGCGGGCGCGCAGGCGCCTCGGTCCCGCGCAGGTGCTCGCCGACCTCGACCAGCTCGAGCGGCTCCATGGGGCGGCGACGCAGGGCCACCACGCGGCGACGATCGCGGCCCTGGAGCGGGTCGACGTCGGCCCGGCGCTCGCCGAGCTCGAGCGCCGGGGCCTCGTCGAGCGGAGGGAGGGCGACCTCTGGGCGCTCACCGAGCGCGGGCGAGAGGAGGCGGCGCGGAGGTGACGAGCGGCCAGGTCGAGATCCTCGCCATCGCCGCGCTCACCTCCGCTGCCTGCGCGCTCGTGGGCGTCTTCCTCGTCCTCCGGCGGATGGCGCTCGTCTCGGATGCGATCACGCACTCGGTCCTGCTCGGGATCGTGCTCGCCTTCTTCGTCACCGAGTCGACGACGTCACCCCTCCTCCTCGTCGCTGCGGCCCTCACGGGGGTGCTCACCGTCGCGCTCGTCGAGCTCGTCTCGCGGACCCGGCTCGTGCGCGAGGACGCCGCCATCGGGCTCGTCTTCCCCGTGCTCTTCTCGATCGGGGTCATCCTCGTCTCCCGCTACGCAGGGAGCGTCCACCTCGACATCGACACCGTCCTCCTCGGCGAGCTCGCGTTCGCGCCCTTCGACCGAGTCGAGGTCGCGGGCGTCGACCTCCCCGCCTCTCTCGTGACGATGGCCACCGTCCTCGCGATCGACCTCCTCGCGGTGACGCTTCTCTGGAAGGAGCTCAAGCTCGTCACCTTCGACGCCGCGCTCGCGCTCGCGCTCGGCTTCGCGCCGACGGCGGTGACGTACGGCTTGATGACGCTCGTCTCGCTCACCGCGGTGGCGTCCTTCAACGCCGTCGGCTCGATCCTCGTCGTCGCCCTCATGGTCGCGCCACCGGCGGCGGCGACGCTCCTGAGCGACGTCCTCTGGCGGGTCGTCGCGCTTGCGGTCGCCATCGGCGCCGGGTGCGCGGTCGCGGGCTACTGGCTCGCGTACGCGCTCGACGCCTCCATCGCTGGATGCGTCGCCGTGGCCTCGGGAGCGGCCTTTGCGACGGCGTGGCTCGCCGCGCCCAGGCGGGGGCTCCTCGCGGGGGCGCGACGGCGCGCCCGCCAGCGGGTCGACTTCGCGCTCGCGATGCTCGCTATCCACCTCGCCCACCACGAGGGAACGCCTGCGGCGACGGAGGAGAACCGGCCGGATCGCCTCGGCGCGCACCTGCGCTGGGACGCGGCGCGGGTGGATCGCATCGTCGCCTCCGCGAGGCGCCGGGGGCTCGTCGAGGAGCGGGAGGGCGTCCTCGCCCTCACGGACCGCGGCCGCGCGCTCGCGAGGGAGAGCCTCGTCGTCTGAGCGTGGGGCGCGACGATCGGCGGTCCGGTCCCGCGCGTCGCACGCGCGACGGAAGGGACCTCACCCCAGCCGTCGCGCGCCGATCCCGCCTGTCGGCCGAAGCGGGGCTCAACGGCCGCTTAACGCCTTTCTTAGGGGGCGCTCAGCCGCGGGTGTCTATAACCGTCGCATGACCACTTCCTCGACGTTGCGAACCCTCGCTGGGCTCGTAACGGCGGCCGTCGTCGGTGCCGCCGCCGCGGTGGGCGCAGTCGCGCTCCTCGGCGGCTTCGAGGGCTCGACGACCGTCGTTCGGCAGACGGTCGAGGCCCCGAGGGCCTCGAGCGCTACGCCTGCGGTCGGCGCCATCGACGTCGCGGCGATCTACGAGCGCGCTGCGCCCGGCGTCGTCCAGATCACCTCGACGAGCCCGGCGTCGGCTCCTCTCGACCCGTTCGGAGGCGCGCCTGCGGGAGCTCTCGGCTCCGGCTTCGTCATCGACAAGGCCGGCCACATCGTCACGAACTACCACGTCGTCCGGGGGGCGGGCCAGATCCGCGTGAGCTTCTCGAACCGGGACACGGTCGAGGCGCGGATCGTCGGCACCGACCCGTCCACCGATCTCGCCGTCCTCCAGGTGGACGCCGACGCGACCGCGCTCACGCCGCTCCCCCTCGGCGACTCGGACGAGGTCCGGGTCGGCGACCCCGTGGTGGCGATCGGCAACCCCTTCGGGCTCACGCGCACCGTGACCGCGGGGATCGTGAGCGCGGTGCAACGGCTCATCACGGCGCCGAACCAGCTCGTGATCGACCACGTGATCCAGACGGACGCGCCGATCAACAGGGGGAACTCCGGCGGCCCCCTCCTCAACGCGCGTGGGCAGGTGATCGGCGTCAACACGCAGATCGAGACCGGTGGCCTCACAGAGGGGAACGTCGGGATCGGCTTCGCTGTGCCCTCGAACACCGTGAAGGAGGTCGTGGCGCAGATCCTGAAGACGGGACGCGTCGACCACGCGTACCTCGGGATCGTCGGCCAGACGATCACCCGTGACCTCGTGGAGATGGTGAAGCTCCCGGTCGAGAAGGGCGTGCTCGTCCACTCGGTGCGCCCCGGGAGCGGGGCGGCGAAGGCAGGGCTGCGCCCCGGCGATTCCTCCGTCGTCGTCGCCGGCGAGACGTACGTCATCGGTGGCGACATCATCGTCGGCTTCGACGGCAAGCCCATCTCCTCGATCGAGGAGCTCCGCGAGGCGATCGCCGAGCGGAAGCCCGGCGACGAGGTCCGCCTCGAGATCTACCGCGACGGCGAGAAGACGAGCGTGACGGTCACGCTCGGACGGCCACCTCCCTCCCCGCAGGGGTAGCCGTGCCCCGACGAGGCCCCGGCGTCGCCGGGGCCTCGTGCTGCCTGCCGCCGGTCTCAGCCAGCGCGGAGCTCAGGCGGTGCCCCCGCGAGGGCGTCGTCGGTGAGGCGGTAGCCGCGGGCGACGAGCGCCGCCTTCCGCTCCTCGGGCCAGGGCTCGTCGCTGCGGAAGGTGGGATCGAGGGCGTCCTCGCCCGCCGCGCCGCGCACGACGAGGGTCGGGATCGTGCGGTCGTGACGGAAGGGGAAGCGGGCGCCGTCGAAGATCGTGTCAAGCTCCGCGCGGAGCCTCGATCGGCGCCAGCGGGGAGCGGTCGCGAGCGCGGCACGCAGCACCTCCTCGCGGACACGGGCGAGCTCGCTCACGGCGAGGTCGCGGTCGGCGGCGAGCTGCTCCTCGAGCACGGTGTTGCGGGCGACCGCGACGCGCATGAGGCGGACGATGAGCTCGGGGTAGTGGGCGGGCTCGCCGCGCGCCGCGCGCGCCTCCGCGAGGCGGAGCTCGGCGAGGAGCCCGCGCACCGGCGGGACGGCGCGGAAGCGCTCGAGCCGCTCCCGCATCCGCGCGAGGGAGCTCGGATCGGTCGGGCGGTAGCTTGCGAGGTAGCGGAAGCCGACGATCGCCCGCACGTCCGGGTTGCGGTAGGCGTGCTCGAGCGGGAAGTTGCGCACCCAGCTCCCGTCGGTGTCGACGACGCCGTCGACGACGATGGGCAGGACGAGCGCGGAGATCGCGGCCGAGGCGAGGAGCGCCTGCGCGAGCGTCCGCGGCGGCGTCGTCCGCGCGGGGTAGATGAGCTCGAAGTGCCGGCTCCCGTCGAGGTCCGGGTAGCTCGAGACGTCGGTCGCGAAGACGACGAGCTCGATGTCCGCCTCGGTGAGCGCCTGCGCGATCTCGTCAGGCGGGTCGAGGCGCTCCGCCACCGTCTGGGGGAGGACGTAGTCGTGGAGACCCCCTGCGAGCTGCCACACGCGCCTCGGCCGGAAGACGTCTCGCGCCTGGAGCCCGACGAGGAAGCGCTCGAGGTCGTCGAGCCGATCGAGCGCGGCCATCGCGCCCGAGAGCGCGCCGGCCGAGGTGCCGTAGATCCAGCCGATCCGCCCCCAGAGCGGGGTCTCGCGGAGCCGTTTGAGGAAGCCGAGCTCAAGGAGGAAGCCGTTGATCCCTCCTCCCGAGAGGACGAGCGCGACGTCGCGCGGTGGGGCCTGGGCCACGAGGCTATTGTGACCCCGTGGAACCCGAGCTCCGACGAGGCTCGACCGTCGTCCCCGATGCCTCGCCGACAGAGGACGAGGAGCTCTGGCGCGACGAGGACGGCGGCGATCGGACGGGCTGGTGGTGCGTCCGCACCGATCCCTTCCCCTGCCCCGCTCCGGGATGCGACTTCGTCGCGGAGTTCATGACCGCCGTGCACCTCATCCTCGTCTGGGAGGAGCGGGACGATCCGAACCTCCTCTGGCACGCGCAGCGGGCGAAGGAGGTCGGTCGGAACCCACGCATCGTCGCCTACGAGCCCTCCTTCGGCCCGAGCGCGTCGTACTACGCCTGGGAGGCGGCGGGGCGACCGGTGCACGGCATCCGCGGCAAGACGCCTCGCTAGCATCGTCCTCGTGGCGACGCGACGGGAGACGGTCCGCGTGAGCGGCATCCGCTGCGAGCGCTGCGTCGCGCGGCTCGCGTCGGCCCTCCGTGGCCACGAGGGGATCGAGGAGGCGAGCGCGACGCTCCTCGGGGAGGTCACGCTCGCCTGGGACGACGAGCGGACGTCGCTCGAGGCCGTCCTCGAGACGCTCGCGCGGGCCGGCTTCCGTCGGCTGGCGGCGGTCTCGGAATAGGCGCGGCGGCGTCGGCGTTTCGAGTCCTCGAACGCGGTACGGTAGGCCGGTGAGGGAGCCGGAGCCCACCGAAGCGCGGCGGATCGCGGCGGAGGAGCGCGATCGCGCTCGCTTCGAGGAGGAGGCGCTCGCGCTCGCCGACCAGGTCTACCGGGTCGCACGGAGGCTCGTCGGGACGCGCGAGGAGGCCGAGGATCTGGTGCAGGAGACGTACGCGAGGGCCTTCCGGAGCTGGCGCTCGTACACCCCGGGGACGAACATGCGCGCGTGGCTCCTGCGCATCCTCACGAACCTCAACGTCGACCGCGGCCGGCGCTCCCAGCGCGCTCCTCAGACGCAGTCGCTCGAGGAGACCGACTACTACCTCGCGAACAAGCTCGCCTCGCACGTGGGCGAGGAGGCGCTCGAGGAGGAGGCCGTCGTCGAGCGTCTCTCCCAAGACGCGGTCGTGAACGCGCTCTCCGAGCTCCCCCCGCAGTTCCGCGACGTCGTCGTCCTCGTCGACATCGGCGAGTTCACCTACGCCGACGCCGCGCAGATCCTCGACATCCCGATTGGTACCGTGATGTCCCGTCTCCACCGAGGGAGACGGGCCCTGAAGGCGAAGCTCGCGGAGGAAGCGCTGCCATGACCACCGGACCGTGCGATCGCTGCGAGGAGCTCCTCCAGGACTTCCTCGATCGCACGCTCTCCGACGCCGAGTGGGCCGAGGCCGAGCGCCACCTCGACGACTGCGACTACTGCCGGCGCCGCTACCGCTTCGAGGCCTCGCTCCGCCGCTACGTGCGGACGACGGCTGCTGAGCGGATGCCCCCGGGGCTGATGGACAAGCTCCAGCAGCTCCGTGGCTACCACCCGACCGCGTAGGCGTCGATCGCCGCCGCTCGCGGCGCGCTGCAGGAGCCGTCAGGGGGTCTCCGCCCGGAGGTCCTCGGGGCGGTCGACGTCGCCCGGAGGGCCGAGGTCGTCGCAGGGGACGAGGCGCGTCGGCCGTCCGCGGAGGCCGTCGTCGGGGACGTCGGCCCACTCCTCGCGGCCCAGCACGAGCGGGTGACCTCGCTCGCCGGCGTAGGAGGCAGCGACGACGCCGCCTCTCTCGCGCCAGGCCGCGACGACGCGGGCGACGGCCTCCGGGGCGAGGTCGGGGCCGTCGGCGAGGACGACGACCGCGGCGACGACGTCCTCCCCGAGCGCAGAGAGCCCGCAGCGGAGGGAGGCGCCGGGGCCTCTCCACCACGAGGGACAGCGGACGACTCGGTAGTCGGGAGCGGGGGCTCGTGGCGGTCGGTGGTCTCGAGGCAGCGGGTGCGCGCCCTCGACGACGACGATCTCGTCGACGGGAGCGCGACGGAGGCGCTCGAGGACGCGAGGCAGGAGGAGGAGCTGCTTCGGCGCTCCGAACCGCGACGCCTCGCCTGCCGCGAGGACGATCGCGGCCACCCTGCCCGTCATCGGCTCTCGGACACCCGCACGCGCTCGACGACCACCGGGCGCGAGGGGGGGCCGTCGGCGACGCCGAGCGCATCGATGCGCGCGACTGTGTCCATCCCCTCGCGCACGCGGCCGACGATCGCGTACTCCGGCGGGAGCCCCGCGTCCGGAGCGGTGACGACGAAGAGCTGGCTTCCGGCCGCGCCGGGCGGCTCGTCGGCCGTCTTCGCCATCGCCACCACGCCCCGCGTGTAGCGCGCGTTCGGGGGCGGCGGGTCGAGGGTCGAGTACCCCGGCCCCCTCGCGCCCGTCTGCGTCGGGTCGCCGCCCTGGACGACGAAGCCGGGGACGAC
>JAVQXS010000484.1:0-1501 GCA_033578065.1 Thermoleophilia bacterium | reverse complement strand
CGCGACGTCGCGGGGATCGCCTCGCTCCGGTCGCCCCACCCCCACCCGGAGCCGCAGGAACTCCTGCGTCCCGAGCGCCTGCGCGACCGAGCGGAGGCCGTTGTGGCCCGCCAGGCCGCCTCCGAGTCGGACCTGGAGCCGCCCCGGCTCGAGATCGACGTCGTCGTGGACGACGAGGAGGCGGGAAGGCTCGAGCGCAAAGAAGCGCATCGCAGCCCCGACCGAGCGGCCGGACTCGTTCATGTACGTCTCGGGGGCGAGGAGCCCGACGCTCCGCCCGCCGAGACGCAGCTCCGCCCAGCGCCCGCTGAACCTCGAGCGGAGCGACGCGCCGTGGCGCCGCGCGAGCTCTGCCACCACCATCCAGCCGACGTTGTGCCGGTCACGCTCGTGCTCGCGGCCGGGGTTGCCGAGACCGGCGACGAGCAGGTCGAGCGTCGAGGCCGGCTCGCCCCGACGGAGGAGGCGCACGGGCTACTCCTCGGTCGAGGCTTCCTCGCCTCCCTCGGCTGCCGCCTCGGCAGCCTCTTCCGGAGCGGCTTCCTCGGCGACCTCGGCCTCCTCGACCTCCGCCTCGACCTCGACGAGGCCGCGCGGCACGGACACGGTCGCGATCACCGTCTCGTGCGGGTCGTCGAGGAAGCGGACGCCCTCGATCGGCGAGACGTCCTCGAGACGGAGGACGCCGCCGACGTGGAGCGCTCCGATATCGACGTCGATGTGCTCGGGGACGTCCGCGGGAAGCGCCTCGACGTGGAGCTCCCTCGTGACGAGCGAGAGCATCCCGCCTGCCTTCACGCCGGGCGACTCGCCGACGAGGTTGACGACGACGGTCGCGTGGATCGGCTGGTCGAGCCGCACCTCGCGGAGGTCGATGTGGGTGAGCGTGCCGCGGATCGGGTCCTGCTGGTACTCGGCGAGCACCGAGGGGTGGACGGTCTTCTGCCCCTCGAGGACGACGTCGAGGATCGCGTGCAGACCGGAGGGTCCGGTCATCGCCGCGCGGAGCTCGCGCTCAGGAACGGCGATCGCCCGGGCCTTCCCCTTCCCGTAGAGGACGCCGGGGACGATCCCCTGCGCGCGCAGGCGCCGCGCGTGGCGCGAGCCGATCTCGGTGCGCTCGCGCACCTCGAGCCTGATCCGGTCGCCGGACACGGCGGCCGATTGTAGCGACGCGCTCGCAGTCGGGCTCGGCCCTGGAAGTGAGGATGGTAGACCGACGACAGCTGCGGCGATCTGGCCCACCCCTCCGCAGGCGGCTCTGCCACGGCTCGAGCGGGCGGGAAGCGCTCAGCGATCGTCAGTCGGGCACGCGAGCTCCACCCAGGCGCCCGTCGCCCGGTCGCGCACCTCGATCCGGCCATCATCCCAGCACCTGTGATCGAGGCAATCTGGGATCTCCGCGACCGTTCAGCCCACCCCGCTCAGCACGCAGGTCACGCGGTGCAGCGTGTCGCGCTTGCATATGGGGCACGGGCGCGGCTGAAGCGTTACTGCCACC
>JAVQXS010000483.1:0-1501 GCA_033578065.1 Thermoleophilia bacterium | reverse complement strand
GCCGTCAGGACGGCGGCCGGCGCGATGCCGCCGCTCACTGCTGCGTACCCGCTGAGGACGGGGAAGCCTCCCCAGGCGAGTCCGAACCAGAGGTCGTTGTGGAAGCGGCCACCCGCGAGCTCGAGGTTGTAGGCGAGGAGGAGGAAGAGGCCGACCGGGACGAGGAGGGCGAGCCACGGCCGCACGACGATCGCTCCCATGATCCCGATGCCGCAGGCGGCCGCGATCGACGCGGTCGCGAGCGCGACGAGGACGCGCTCCGGGATCTCCGTGCGCAACGGCCGCCCCTGGAGCTCGTCGAGGGCATGCGCCCCGATTCCCACCGCGAGCGCGAAGGCGGCGACGGCTGCCCCCAGCCGCTCCCAGGAGACCGTGGGCGCGAGGCACCCCCCGACGACCACGTACGAGACGTGCCAGAGCGTGTACGGAGGGTGGAGGAGCGTCACGTAGTCGCGCCAACCGCCCGCCTCGAGGGCGTACCAGGCCGGGCGGAGGCGCGGAACGCTCACGCCCGTCGTCCCCAGACGACGACCCCGCCGCCGAGCGAGAGCTCGCGGACAGCGACGTCGCTGACGCCCGCAGACCGCCAGAGCGCGAGCTGGCGCTCGAGCGGCTGCTCCGCCCAGAACGTCCGGATGGACGGCCCGAGGAAGCGGCCGACCTCGGCCCAGCCGGGCCCGGCGAGCCTGCCTGCGAGCGGCAGCCCGAGGTCGACGTACGCGCGCCAGAGGACCCGCGCGAGCCCGCGCGGGAGTCCGAACTCGAGGGAGGCAATCGTCCCGCCGGAGCGCACGACCCGGGCGAGCTCCACGAGCGTCGCCTGGGGGTCGGTGACGTACCGCAGGAGGTACGTGAACGTGAGGTGGTCGAACGACGCGTCCCCGAAGGGGAGCGCCTCGGCGGAGGCCTCGACGAGGGCGACCTCTCCCGCGAAGCGCGCGCGGGCGACCGCGAGCATCTCGGGGCTCTGGTCGACCGCGGTGACGCGGAAGCCGCGGCGTCGAAGCTCGGCGGCGACGAGCCCGGTACCGGTCGCGACGTCGAGGACGTGACCACCGTCGCCCGGGAGGCGGGAGACGAGGAAGCGCCTCCAGCGAGGATCCTGGCCGAGGGAGAGGAGGGTGGCGAGGCGGTCGTAGCGCGGCGCGAGCGGCGCGAAGAGCGCCTTGGCGTCGACGGCGCGCGGAGCCATCCGCCTATTCTCGCTCCGTGGGCATCGCCGAGGACATCGTCCGCGCCGCATCGCTCGCGAGGTCGTACGCAGGCCCTGCCGACGAGGTGTCCGCCGTCATCGCGACCGAGCCGGAGCCGGGGCGGCGTGTCTACGTCTGCGCCTTCGACGACGCGGACGGGCATCGGAGCTGGCTCGCCGTCCGCGCCGACGGGAGCGCGGTCGCCTCCCGCGTCGAGCTGCGCGAGGCAGTCTCCGTCGCGGCGCTCTGCGAGATCGCGGCCGACGCGGCGGGCGGCGGGGCCCTCGACGCGCTCGTCGCGCGGCTCA
>JAVQXS010000482.1:0-1501 GCA_033578065.1 Thermoleophilia bacterium | reverse complement strand
GGCGCCGAAGGTCCAGCGGACGGTCCCTCAGGGCGGCAGGCCAGGAAGCAGGAGAGGAGGTGCGTCGGCCCAGGAGGAGAAAGGTGCGTCTCCCAGGGGAGTAGAGGCGCGTGAGAGGATCTGCTGAGCGACCTCTGCAGGAACGACGAGGCTCGCAGGGAGCGGGCGTCGTCGGGAGGAGGAGCTACGCGGCGCGGACGTAGATCCCGGCCGCAGCCTTCTCGGTGACGGCGCGCTCTGCCCCGTCGAGGGCGATCGTGAGCTGCCCGACGGCGGGCTCGGCGCGGAGGAGCCGGAGACGGGTGCCGGGAGCAAGCCCCTCCTCGTAGAACCAGCGCAGGAGGTCGCCGTCGTGCTCGGCGAGGCGAACGACCTCCGCTTCCGCCCCCACCGCGAGCTCCCCGAGGGGGACGAGCTCGTGGTTCTCCTCCTGCTCCCGTGCGGTGTCGATCGGCCAGCCGTGCGGGCAGCGCTCGGGCCGTCCGAGCCGCTCGTGGATGCGCTCGACCATGTCCTCCGTGAACGTGTGCCCGAGCTCGTCCGCGTGCACGTGGGACTCCGCCGCCGTGTAGCCCATGAAGTCGGTGAGGAAGCACTCGATGATGCGGTGCTTGCGGACGACGCGCTTCGCTCGCTCGGCGCCTTCGGGCGTGAGGATGGCCTCCTTCTGCTCGCCCCGCTCGACGAGCCCCTCGGCCTCGAGACGCTTCAGCATCTCGCCCGCAGAGGCGCGAGAGACGCCGAGCATCTCCGCGACGCGGGAGGCGATTGCCGTCGTCCCCGTCGAGGGGCGGTACTCGCCGATGGGGAAGGCGAGGAAGTAGATCGTCTCCAGGTACTCGTCGACCGAGTGTCCGTGCGCCTGGGCCACGCCTCGATCCTACTCGCCGCGCGCGTCGCCGGCACGGACGTGCGTCGGCGCCCTCAGTCGGGCGCCCCAAGCTCCCAGGCGTTGCGCCAGGAGAGGAGGTAGACGAGGGGGGCGGCGATGGCGATGAGCGCGAGCGCGGAGGGAGCGACCTCGGAGTATGCTCCGACCGACGTCCCCTTCCAGATCTCCGTCGCGAGCGTCTCGAACCCGATCGGGCGGAGGAGGAGGGTCGCGGGGAGCTCCTTGATCGTGCTGAGGAAGACGAGCGCGGCGCCGGCGAGGATCCCGGGGCGCGCGAGCGGGAGGACGACCGAGAGGGCGACGCGGGCTGGCCGACGCCCGAGCGAGCGCGCAGCATCCTCGAGGCGTGGGTTGATCGCGTCGAGGCCGGCGCGCGTGGACGCGAGCGCGTAGGGCATGAAGCGCACGACGTACGCCGCGAGGAGGAGCCCGAGGCTCTGGTAGACGGGGCTCCCCAGGCGCGATCCGAGGAAGACGAGCGCGAGCGCGACCGCGATCCCGGGGAGGGCGCTCGGGGAGAGCGTCAGCCGCTCGAGGAGGCGCGTGAGCAGGGACGGGTAGCGCCACGCGAGGAGGGCTGCCGGGAGGACAGCGAGGACGGCGATCGCT
>JAVQXS010000481.1:0-1502 GCA_033578065.1 Thermoleophilia bacterium | reverse complement strand
GCCGGCAAGCGCGCACGCCCGCAGCACCGCGAACCCCTCCATCGCCTCGACTCGAGGAGCTCCCGACACCGAGCGGAGCGTCCCGACGCGCGCGCTCGTCGAGAGAGGGAGCACGCAGGCCTCCGGGATGGCGGAGACGACGGTCGCGAGGAGGGCGGCTTCGGGCTCGACCCGATCGACGACCGGGACGGCCGCTGCGAGGTCCTCGTAGCGGGCCTCACTGCCGACCACGAGCGTCCCTGGCTCGAGACCCGAGGCTCCTGCGAGACCAACGTGCACGACCGCTCTCGGCCTGTCGAGGGCGAGCGCGCGCGCGGTCGCAGCTGCGGCCTCGACCGGCCCGACGCCGCACACGAGCCCCGACCGCCCGCAGAGCTCCCGCTCGGTCGCTGCCACGAGGAGCGTCACGCACGGAACGCTACGGGAGCGGCAGGAGTCGGAAGACCGGATGCCGCGGCGCCTCGGCGAGCCACGCCGAGGCGGGCGAGTCGAGCGTGACGTCGAAGAAGGGCCGCGTCACCCGCCCGAGCTCGTAGTAGCGACGCAGCACGGGCACCGCCTCCTCGGGTGGGAGCTCCTCGACCGCGAACCTCCGGCGCCAGCGGCCTCGCCGGAGCTCGACCCAGCCGGCCGCGCGCACGTTCCGAACCCAGTTCCGCTCCCCGTAGGGGGCGACGAGCCACCGCTCGTCCCCCTCGCGCACGATCGAGACGGGCGTCGACCAGAGCTTCCCGGTCTTCCGGCCCGGAACCGTCAGGAGATGCGTCCGCGGCCCCGTCAGCCCGAGCCGCGCGAGCGGCCGCACGATCGCGTTCACCGCGCGACGCCAGAGGCTCGTCCGGTAGGGCTTCGGCGCCATCATCGACGGAAGTAAAGCCGCGTCGGTTGCCGGAGAGCCGTCGCCTGGAATCGTCCGCACCTCCCGTGCCCCGTCCTGGCACGCCACCGGCGGCACGTCGAGGGAGCGCGGGTGCTCATCGTGCTCGACGCCGTGCTCCCAGCTGGACGCCGCACGAGCGCAGAGCCCAGCTCTCGACCGAGCAGCCGCGAGCGGTGACCGAGACGCGCAGGGAGGGCAGCGGCAGGTGACCGGCAGCCGCTGCGAGTCCTTCAGCGCCCGAGCAGGCCGAAGGTCAGGCGGCGGAGGCCGGCGCGGCGGCGGCGCTCGTCCGCTTCCGCCGCCCGCAGTCGCTCGGCTGCCGCCTCGAAGGCCGAGCGCAGCTCGCCGACATCGGCACGCGCTCCGGCGAAGGCATGAGCGAGACGCTTGCGCTCCTCACTCGTCAGCTTCCTCATTCCTCATCGTCGTCCTCCCTCAGAAGCTCCGGGACGTCCTCGCGCTTGGCCTCGATGCGCATCAGGATACGGATCAGGTCGTTCAGCGTCCCGGCATCGAGCACCGGCTCCGGTCGTCGCCACCGCACGTGACCATGCCGCGGACGCGCACCGTCGCCTGCGAGATGGCCGTTTCGGACTACGCCGGCGCGGGCTCGGCGGCTCCG
>JAVQXS010000480.1:0-1503 GCA_033578065.1 Thermoleophilia bacterium | reverse complement strand
CGGGGGCGTCGTCGTCGGTGGCATCCTCCTCGTCGAGCGGGCGGGGATCGATGACCCCATCGGCGCGCTCGCCGCGCACGGGATGGCAGGCGTCTGGGGGACGCTCTCGCTCGGGTTCCTCGCGGCTCCGAGCCTCGTCGAGAAGCTCGGTGTCGGCCAGCCGGGGCTCCTCTACGGCGGCGGCCTCCGGCAGCTCGGCGTCCAGGCGCTCGGCCTGCTCGCGGTTGGCGCGTTCACCTTCACCGCGTCCTTCCTCGTCCTGGCGGCGATGAGGGCGACGTTCGGTATCCGCGTCGAGCCCGAGGTCGAGACCGCCGGTCTCGACGTCTCCGAGCACGGCATGTGGGGCTACCCCGAGCTCTACATCCCCGTCCCCGGGGGCTACGGCACGGAGGCGCACGGCCACATCGCAGCGGGGCACAGCGCTCACCGGGCTTCCGCAGGGGCGCACCCGGCGGTCGCCGTCCCGCAGCCATCCGAGTAGGCGAGACGAGCCTGCCCGCCGCCCTCCACCGTGGCGGGCAGGCTCGTCCCGCGTCGCCAGGCGATCGAGGTCGAGGCGAGCGAGGCGCGACGAGGGAGGGGCGCAGGCGCCTCGTGCGGTCGTCTGCCTCGGGGGCCCCCGTACGAGCCTCCCCTGCCGGCGCGACCGGAAGCCAGCGGTAGGCTCGCTCCGTGGCGAAGGTCGCCGTCGTCGGGAGCGTCGCCGTCGACCGCATCGACGGACAGCCGCCGAGCGCGGGCGGGTGCCCGTCCTTCGGGGCGCTCGCGATGCGCATGCTCGGTCACGAGGGGCAGATCGTGACCCGGTACGCGGAGGCGGATGCTGCCCTCTTCGAGCCCGTCCTCTCGACGCTCGGCGTCCCCGTGACGTGCCTCCCCGCCGGCACGACGACGGCCTTCGGCATCCGCTACGACGGGGAGCGACGGGAGATGACGGTCGAGGCGCTCGGCGAGCTCTGGTCTCCCGCCGATGCCAGCGCGCTCGATCCGCAGGTGACGTGGGTGCACGTCGCCCCGCTCCTGCGGAGCGACTTCCCGCCCGAGACGGTGGCCGCGCTGGGAGCGGGCGAACGGATCGTCTCCTACGACGGCCAGGGGCTCGTGCGCGTGCCGGAACTCGGCCCCCTTCGCCTCGACGCCGCCTTCGATCCCGCCCTCCTCGCCTCGATCTCCGTGCTGAAGCTCGCGGAGGAGGAGGCGGCGGTCGTCGCGGGAGGACGCTTCGGCGAGGAGCACGCGCGAGGGCTCGGCGTGCCGGAGGTTCTCGTCACCGAGGGCTCGCGGGGGTGCACCCTGTACCTCGACGGGGAGGGCAGGCACGTTCCCGCTGCCTGGCCCGTCCTCGGCGTGCAGACGACCGGGGCGGGGGACGTCTTCATGGTCGGGTACGCGGTCGCGCGAGCGAACGGGGAGGATCCGGTTCGGGCGTGCGAGCTCGCGAGCGAGCTCGTCGCGCGCACGCTCGAGGAGCGAAGGCGAGCGGCGTCGGGAACGGGCGCC
>JAVQXS010000479.1:0-1507 GCA_033578065.1 Thermoleophilia bacterium | reverse complement strand
CCAGCCGCCGGCACCGTCGGGGAGCAGGTCGACCCCGGCGAGGTCGACGCCGATCGCCTCCGCGGCAGCGAGGGCCGCAGCACACGCGGCGGGGGGAAGCGAGGAGACGGAGCGTCGCACGCCGCCGAGCGCCACGTTCGTCCGCCACTCGCCGACCGCGGCGATCCGGTCGACGGCGCCTGCGACGGAGCCGCCCGCGACGAGGACGCGGAGGTCGTACCCCCGCGGGCGAACGAGACGCTGGACGAGGGCTCCGTGCCGTCGAAACCACGGACGCGACGCGAGCGCCTCGAGCCTCGCCACGAGCCCGTCCGGCGCCTCGCAGCGGACGACGTCGCGCCCCCAGCTCCCGAACCGAGGCTTCACGACGACCGGACCGCGGACGAGCGGCACCGGCCGCCCGCGACGCACGTGGAGGGTCGCCGGGTGCGGAACGCCCCGCCGCCGCAGCAGACGAGCGGTGAGGAGCTTGTCGTGCGCGGCGAGGAGCGCCGCCGGCTCGTTCAGGACGACGACCCCGCGCGCCGCGAGCGCGCCGAGGGCCCAGAGGCCGTCGTCGACACCGTCGAGGGTCGGCAGGACGTCGAGGCGACCGAGGGCGACGTCCCCTGCGCGCAGGACACGGAGCGCCGCGGCGGGCGTCATGGGCTCCCAGCGGACGCCGTCCTCGAGCCGAGCGGCTGCGAGGGCCTCGTTCGTAGGCGTCGACCGCGCCGAGACGAGGACGTAGCGCATAGCCCCGGTATCGCGCGGCCGCGCTCGCCGGGCAAGGTCGCTTCACCGCCCCCTCACCGAAGGAGCACCGCTCGCTCCCGAGACGGCCACCAGCCGCCCGTCGGAGTACGATGGCCTTCCGTGATCTGGATGCCTCCGAGGCGCAGCGGTTGGCTCGAGGTCATCTGTGGGCCGATGTTCAGCGGCAAGAGCGAGGAGATGATCCGGCGGCTCCGCCGGGCGGAGATCGCCGGCCAGCGGGTGATCATCTTCAAGCCGCGCATCGACGACCGCTACGACGCCACCGACGTCGTGAGCCATGCCGGCGTCCGCATGCGCGCCGTGCCGGTGTCCTCGGCCGCTGAGCTCCTCGCTGGCGCCCCAGGCCACGAGGTCGTCGGCATCGACGAGGTGCAGTTCTTCGAGCGCGAGATCGTCGCGGTCGCGCGCGCGCTCGCCGACGGCGGCGTCCGCGTCGTCGCCGCCGGGCTCGACCAGGACTTCCGCTGCCTCCCCTTCGGCCCGATGCCCGAGCTCCTCGCCCACGCGGAGCTCGTCGACAAGCTCCACGCCGTCTGCCAGCGCTGCGGCGGCCCGGCGACGACGACCCAGCGCCTCATCGACGGCCGCCCCGCGCCGTACGCGGGCGAGACGGTGCTCGTCGGCGCGGCGGAGACGTACGAGGCCCGCTGCCGCGACTGCCACGAGCCGGGCCCGGATGCCGCGCTCGTCCGGGCAGCGGCGGCGTAGGCAGGGGTCCGACTCACGCTGCCTGGGAGGCGGGGTCCTGCCT
>JAVQXS010000478.1:0-1509 GCA_033578065.1 Thermoleophilia bacterium | reverse complement strand
GGGCAGTTTCATCCCTCAAGCCTTCACCGACTACTTCCGAACGCCGAGCGAGCTGGGCTGGCTGCGAAGCGAAGGCCCGCTCCCAGAGCACCCGTTCCTCGGAAGGGAGGCCGTGCTCGCCCAGCGTGAGGCGGGCGGGCGCACGCTCGTCGGTCTCGTATGGAATCCCGAGGACGTGATCGACGTCCTCGCAGCGCCGCTGCGCTCGGAGCCAATCCCCGACCTGATGGAGCTTCCTCGGCGCCTCGGTCCCGAGTTCGACCAGGTGCTCGTCGACAACGCCATCGTGGGAGTGTCGAGTGGGCGAGCTCTGAGTACGAACCTGCGCGCGATGATCTCGCTGTGCGTGATCGATCCTGAGTACGCTCAGCCGGGAACAGACGTGGTAGTTCTCTGGGGTCGTCCGGGCACATCTCAGTGCAGCATTCGGGCGACGGTGACACAGCTCCCCTTCAAGCCCGACCGGCGGCGCACCGCCGTGTGAACCGGGCAGCGTCAGGAAGAACGCCTGCCGGCAGCGCCGGAGGACGTGTGCTCCCCCACGTGCTGCTGAACGAGCGCTGAGCCGTGCCGAGCGACCGGATTGGCGTCGTCGGGGCCGGCCTCCTGGGGCTCGCAGTCGCGCGTCACCTCGTCCGCACACGATCGGACGCGACGGTGTCCGTGCTCGAGAAGGAGCGAGAGATCGCGCTCCATCAGAGCGGACGGAACAGCGGTGTCGTACACGCGGGCATCTACTACCCGCCTGGATCGCTCAAGGCCTCGCTCTGTCGGAGAGGCGTGACGCTCCTGCGCACGTACTGCGAGGAACGTGGGATCCCGTACCTCGAGCGAGGGAAGATCGTCGTCGCGACTACCTCCGAGGAGCTCGCTCGGCTCGCCGACCTCGAGCGGCGCTCGCGGGCCAACGGCGTTCCGCAGGTTCGCATACTCCGAGCCGAGGAGATCCCTGAGGTCGAGCCGAACGTCGCCGGGCTCGCGGCGCTCCACTCGCCGACTACTGCCGTCGTCGAGTACCGTGACGTGGCGCGTGCGCTTCGAGGCGACCTCGAAGAAGCCGGCGGGGAGCTGGTCACCGGCTTCGAGGTGACTGCCATCCGGCAGGAGCGCCAGTTCGTGCGCGTTCGCTCGAGCCTCGGCGAGGAGCGAGTCTTCGATCGACTCGTCGTCTGCGCGGGGCTCCACAGTGACCGCCTGGCCCGCCTGGCCGGCGACGACCAGGAGCCGACAATCGTCCCCTTCCGCGGCGAGTACTTCCACCTGCGCCCGGAGCGCGCGCAGCTCGTCCGCGGCCTCGTCTACCCCGTCCCGGATCCCCGATACCCGTTCCTCGGCGTCCACTTCACGCGACGGGCAGACGGGACAGTGGACGTCGGCCCCAACGCCATCCTCGCTCTCGCCCGCGAGGGGTACCGGTGGCGCGACGTCAACCTCCGCGATCTGAGGGAGATCCTCCGCCATCGCGGCTTCCGACGGCTCGTCCGTCGGTATTGGCGGCGGGGATTCGCA
>JAVQXS010000477.1:0-1509 GCA_033578065.1 Thermoleophilia bacterium | reverse complement strand
CGTCAAGCGCGCGCTCGAGGATCCCGACCTCCGCGACGACCTCGTCGCCGCCTTCGCGGCCGCGCGGGGGATCTACGAGCAGATGGCGCGGACGCAGGGGGTGCGGGGGAAGGCCGAGAAGGTATCCGACAAGCGCTTCCAGAAGCAGCTCCAGGAGCTCATCGACGAGCTCTCGGCGGCGACCGAGCGCCTCAAGGGGGAGGCGAGGCGGAAGAAGAGCCACAAGACCCGGAACCGCGTGCTCCTCCTCACCGGAGTCACGCTCGGCGTCCTCTACAACCCGTGGACGGGCCCCGCGACCCGGGAGTGGATCATGGACAAGATCGCGGGCAGCGACGGAGGGGGGTTCGAGGGCGCCACGACCGATGTCGTCTCGCCAGCCACGGAGCCGGCAGTGAGCGCGGCGGACGTCGCCTCCTCGGGAGAGGAGACGACGGCGGAGACGGCCGAGGCGGCCGGCGGGACGGCCGAGTCCTCGTAGCGAAGCTCCCCGCCTCCGGCAGCGAGACAGGCGCCTCTACGGGGCGAGGGCCTTCTCGAGCGCTCCGGGCACGAGACCGCTCCGGCCGCTGATGTCCTCGGCGAGGAGGAGCACGGCCCCTGGCCTCGCCGCTACGACCGTCCCGGCAGGCACGTACACGCGTCCCGCCGAGAAGGGGATGTCCTCCGCGCGTCGCCAGGCGAGGAGGACGGGGTAGGGAGCGATCACCCCGTCGTACCCAAGCCCGAGCATCGCGGCGGGGTGGATCTCGAAGTGGAGGTGGGGAGCTCCCCCCTCGGCATCGCCCGTGTCGCCGACGAAGCCGATGACCTCGCCTGCCCGGACCTCGCGCCCCTCCACCGCAAGCGGCGAGTACGCCGACAGGTGCGCGTAGTAGAACTCGTTCCCCTCTCGGTCGCGCAACCAGAGCCGATACCCCCCGATGGGGGTGAAGCCGATCGTGTGCAGCACCCCGTCGGCGACGGCGAGCACCGGCGTCCCGAGGGGAGCGAAGATGTCCTCGCCGTGGTGCCAGCCACCCGGGGCGTTCGGGCGCGGGGCGCCGAAGGAGTCGCCGAAGCTCGCCGGGCCGTAGACGGGGAACACGTAGCCTCCGCGCGTCAGCTCGGCGCTCACGGTCGGCGGTACCCGCACTGGCCCTCCGGGAACGGGCGTGCCGCCAGGATCGGGCTCCGGCGCCCTCGGCAGCGCCGGACGCGGAGGCGGCGGGGCCTCGACCGGAGGAGGTTGCGGGCGCGGGCGGGGCGGCGGCTCCCCGCCTGGGCGCGGGGCCGAGGCCGGAGCGGCCGCGGTCGCTTCCGCGACACCGACGACAATCTCCGTCCCCGCCGGTAGCCCCGCTCGCGGCTCAGCGAGGAGCACGCGCAGGGCGACGACGCTCGCCTGCGCCGCGAAGGGTGGCTTCCGCCGCGCGCTGCCGTCCTGCGTGAGCACCGTCAGCGAGCCCCAGTCGCCGAGCCGCAGGGTCGAGCCGGGCGTCGCCGGTACGTCCGCGTCGAGCACGCGGA
>JAVQXS010000476.1:0-1510 GCA_033578065.1 Thermoleophilia bacterium | reverse complement strand
CGACGGACGACGAGATCAAGAAGGCCTACCGCAAGCTCGCGCGCAAGTACCACCCGGACCGCAACCCTGACGACCCGGAGGCGGAGGAGCGCTTCAAGGAGGTGCAGGCTGCCTACGACCTCCTCTCCGACCCCGAGAAGCGGCGCGCGTACGACGCCTTCGGGGCGGGCGGCGCTCGGGGCTTCCCGGGCGGCGCGGGCACCGGGGGCGTCCGCATCGAGGACTTCGACCTCGGATCGCTCGGCGACCTCTTCGGGAGCATGTTCTTCGGTGGGCGCCGGGGCAGCGGGCGCCAGCCTGTCCGCGGCCACGACCTCGAGGCGCACGTGCGCGTCTCCTTCGAGGACGCGCTGAAGGGCGTGCAGGTCCGCGTCCCCGTGGACGCGGAGACCGCCTGCGCGACGTGCGGAGGGACGGGCGCGGAGCCGGGAACGGCGCCCGTGACCTGCCCGCAGTGCCACGGCCGCGGTGTCGTCTCCGAGGCGCAGGGGCTCTTCGCCTTCTCGCAGCCGTGCCCGCGCTGCCAGGGCAACGGGACGATCGTCGAGCGGCCATGTCGGTCGTGTCGGGGCACCGGTCGCGAGCGGAGGACGAGGCGCTACGCGGTCACGATCCCGGCAGGGGCGAAGACGGGCACGCGGATTCGGCTCAAGGGCAAGGGCGAGCCGGGCCGCAACGGGGGCCCTCCGGGCGACCTCTACGTCGTCGTCGAGGTCGAGCCCTCGCCGCGCTTCGAGCGGCGCGGGGCCGACCTCGTGCTCGACGTGCCCGTCACGTACGCCGAGGCGGTTCTCGGCGCCACCGTCGAGATCCCGACGCCCGACGGGCCGGTTGCGCTGAAGATCCCTCCCGGCACGGAGAGCGGCAGGCTCCTCCGCGTCAAGGGTCGCGGCGCGCCGAGGCTCCAGGGCGGAGGCCGCGGCGACCTCCTCGCTCGGATCCGGGTGACCGTGCCGAAGAAGCTGACGAAGGCCGAGCGCGAGGCGCTCGAGGCGTACCGCAAGGTGTCGCGGGAGCGGCCGCGGGAGCGCTTCGCGGGGGTGAGCTGACGTGTCCGAGCGGCCGCAGTACATGATCTCCGTCGCCGCCGAGCTCGTCGGCATGCACCCCCAGACGCTGCGCATGTACGAGGCGAAGGGGCTCGTGCGCCCTGCCCGCACGCCTGGCGGGACGCGGCTCTACTCGGACGCGGACATCGAGCGGCTCAAGCTCATCCACCGGCTCACGACGGAGGTCGGCCTCAACCTCGCTGGCGTCGAGCACGTCCTCCGCCTCGAGGACGAGCTCGCGCGGACACGCGCGCGCATGGAGCGCCTCGAGCGCGAGCTGCGCGCGGAGATCGCGAGGGTCCACCGCTCGTACAAGCGTGAGCTCGTCCTCTACGAGCCACCGAAGCACCCTGTGAGGAGGGCAGAGAGCACGACATGGACATCACGAAGCTGACGCTGAGAAGCCAGGAGGCCGTCGCGGGCGCGCAGGCGCTCGCCCGGCGTCGCGGGAATCCGGAGGT
>JAVQXS010000011.1:0-13480 GCA_033578065.1 Thermoleophilia bacterium | reverse complement strand
TCGCTCGCGTGCGCGAGCGCCGCCTGCGCGAGACGATCGACCGCCTCGAGCCACGGCGCGTCCCCGGATCCGGGCGCGAGCGGGAGGTTGAGGTTCCCGGGCCCGGACTCGTCGGCGAAGCCGAGGAAGTGGGGGAACCATCCCGCCCCCGGATCGACGTGGACGGAGGCGGTGAGCACCGTCTCGTCGTCCCAGAAGATCGCCTGGGCGCCGTTGCCGTGGTGGGCATCGAGGTCGAGGAGGGAGACGCGCCCGAGGCCGCTCGTGCGGAGGAAGCGGGCGACGATCGCAGCGTTGTTGAGGTAGCAGGATCCACCGTACGCGTGTCGCGTGACGTGGTGGCCGGGCGGTCGACAGCACGCGTAGGCGTGGGCGACCCCTGAGAGCACGAGGTCGGACGCCGTGAGCGCGACGTCGACGGCCGCGCGCGCCGCCTCCCAGGTGCCGGGCCCGATGGCTGTCATCGTGTCGAAGCAGAAGGCGCCGGTGCGCGCTGCGACCGAGGCTGGCGTCCGAGGCCGTGTCCCGCCGAGCAGCCCGGGAGTGGGGAAGAGGTAGGCGACGACCTCCTCCTGACCCGGGTCCTCCGTGAGCCCGGCCTCGCGCCAGCGCTCCCACGCGGTGCGGAGGAACGCGACGAGCTCGGGCGCGTGCACGGAAAGGACGGCCTCGTCTGGATGGGGCTGCGCGGCGACGAGCGTCGCGCCCGCGGCCTCGAGCTCGCTGCGGATGCGCTCGGCCCGCTCAGGAGCCTCGTCCGCGGGGATCGGCATGCCGACCCAGACGCAGCTTGCCGGCGCATGTCGAGCATGGGCGTCCGTCCAGACGACCGGGAGGGAGAGCCCCACCGCCTACCCGAGCCGGTACTCGGCAGCGACCTTCGGGTCGAGGTACGCGGCGGAGGGACTGCCCGCGGGGGTGAAGATGCCGATCACCGTCATCTCCCGCTCGCCGAGGTTCTCGACGATGTGGACCTGTCGGGGGCGAAGCCGGAAGGCCGATCCGGGCCCGAGATCGGTCACCATGCCGTCGAGGTGGAGACGGCCGGGCCCTTCGGGAACCCAGACGATCTCGTCGTAGAGGTGGTAGTGCCAGGGCGCCTTCCCCGGGGGGATGAAGCCCGCGAAGAGCGTCGCCCGCGTGGAGCCGTTGTGGGGGCCGAAGAGCACCTGGAAGGAGCGGGCTCCGGTCGCCGCTTCGGCGTGTGCCATCTCGAGGGAGGCGACGAGCTCGCGCGGCCCGAGCGGCGCGTGCCGGTCGGCCTCGGGCCCGACGGTCGCAAGGAGCGCGCGCAGCCCCTCCCCGTCCGCGTGCAGACTCGCCTCCTCGCCCGCGAGGACGAGGGCGGCGCCGCTCGGCGTGAGCGACGCCGAGCGCTCGTTGACCGTGAGCGTGCCCCTGCCCTCCACGATGAAGAGGAGCGTGTCGTGCTCCGGAGCGAGGATCGTGGCGCCTCCTCCACGAGGCAGCCTCGCCTCCACGAGCGCGAGCGATGATCCTGGCGCGGGGGCGACGAGATCGGTCCGCTCGAGCTGGCTCACGGCGAGAGCGTACTCGGCGCCGGCCCCCAACCACCTCGGCGGGGCGACGGCCGGGCACCCCGAGTCTCGCCGATCGCGCTCGGGCCTCTCCACGTCCGGCTGGCACAATCGAACCGATCCGAGACGAAGGAGGGACGATGGCGACGACGATCAGACGGACGTTCGAGACGCGGCACGACCTGCCTGCCGAGACCCGCGCGAAGCTCGTCGAGCTCCTGAACGCGCGCCTCGCGGACGCGTTCGACCTCTACTCGCAGCTCAAGCAGGCCCACTGGAACGTGAAGGGGTCGGACTTCATCCAGCTCCACGAGCTCTACGACGAGATCGCCGGCAGCGTGCTCGAGCACGTCGACGAGATCGCGGAGCGCGCCACCGCGCTCGGCGGGCTCGCGCTCGGGACCGCTCGGATGGCGGCGGCAGCCTCGTCGCTCGAGGAGTACCCGCTCGACGCTGTCGCGGGCGCGGAGACGGTGGCGGCGATCGCGGACCGGCTCGCGGCCTTCGGCGCGAGCCTGCGAGCCGCGATCGACGCGGCGACCGAGCTCGGAGACCAGGACACCGCCGACCTCTTCATCGACGTGTCGCGCGCGATCGACAAGCACCTCTGGTTCGTCGAGGCGCACCTCCAGAGCTAGCGGGCGAGCCCGAGCGCCGTCGAGCCCTCGGCCGGCACAGCTCGCGCTTGTCGTCCACGTCGTACCCTGGAGGCATGGCGCCAGCGGCGGTCGAGCTGGGTCCAGACGCGATCCGGGCGCGAGCAGCGGAGGCGTTCGAGCTCCTCGGGCCGCGCTGCCTCGTCTGCCCTCGCACCTGCAAGGTCGATCGCCGCGCGGGCGAGCCGGGCCTCTGCGCCGTCGGTCGGCACGCCGTCGTCGCGTCCTCGTTTCCCCACTTCGGCGAGGAGGACTGCCTCCGCGGCTGGCGGGGCTCGGGAACGATCTTCTTCTCCGGCTGCAACCTCCGCTGCGTGTTCTGCCAGAACTGGGAGATCTCCTGGGGGAACCTGCGCGGGGTCGTCGCTCCGCCGGAGCGTCTCGCGACGATGATGCTCGAGCTCCAGGGGCTCGGCTGCCACAACATCAACCTCGTCACCCCCGAGCACGTCGTGCCACAGGTGCTCGAGGCGCTCCCCCTCGCCCTCGAGGCGGGGCTCTCCCTTCCCCTCGTCTACAACACGTCCGCGTACGACAGCCCAGAGTGCCTCCGACTGCTCGACGGGGTCGTGGACGTCTACATGCCAGACCTCAAGCTCTGGACGCGCGAGGCCTCGCGGCGCTACCTCCGGCGGGCGGACTACCCCGAGGTCGCACGCGCGTCGATTCGGGAGATGCACCGGCAGGTTGGTGACCTCGTCCTCGACGAGCGCGGGCTCGCCGTGCGTGGTCTCCTCCTGCGCCATCTCGTCATGCCCGGGCTCCTCGGGGAGACGGAGGCGATCCTCCGCTTCGTCGCCGAGGAGCTCGGTACGGGGTGCTACGTCAACCTCATGGCGCAGTACTACCCAGCGGGCCGGGTGGGCAAGGACGGGGAGTTCGGGGAGATCGACCGTCCCCTCGTCCGCGAGGAGTACGCGCAGGCGCTCGCCCTCGCCGAGGAGCTCGGGCTGCGGCTCGATCCGCGGAGCCGAGCCGAGGGGCGCCGTCTCGCCCCCGTCTGACCCCTCCGCCTACGACTTGGGCACGAGCGCCGCGACCGCGCTGCAGGTCGCACCTCCCGGCCCGAGAGCCCGGACGACGATGACGTCGCGGCCGTAGAGGTCGGGCACGCGAACACGGAGGCGGGCCGATCGGTCGCCCGCTGTTCGGAGCTCGGCTCGCAGGACGACCCGGCGCTCGTGGACGACGACCACCGACCATCGCTCGCCGCGAAGCCGGGAGCGGATCCGCAGCTCGATGCGCAGCTCGTCGTCGTCGGCGCGAACCCGGAGCTCCGCCGCGCGGCCCGGCGAGCAGACGGCACGGACCCGCACCTCGCCGTCCTCGCTCGGAGCTGCGAGCGCGGGGCTCGGAGCTCCGAGCGCGAGGACGGTCGCGGCGAGGATCCCGATCGCGCGACGTGCAGTCACAGCCCGATGGTGACGGACGTCTGGTCGGCGGGGCAATCGGACGTCGGTCCTACGACCTGTCCCGAGTGAGACCGTGCCGCTCGGCCCAGAGCGCGGCCTGCGTGCGGTCGGTGACGCCGATCCGCCGGAAGACGTTCGTCAGGTGCGCCTTCACGGTCTTCTCGCTGATCCCGAGTCGGCGAGCGATGAGCTTGTTCGGGAGCCCCTCGGCGACCATGGCGAGGACCTCCCGCTCCCGCTCCGAGAGGGCGTCGGCCACGGCCCTCGCCTCTCGCCGAGCGCCGAGGAGCGCGCGCGCCGCTCTCGGGTCGAGGGGCGACTCCCCCCGCGCCGCAGCCTCGATCGCGCGCCGCAGCTCGGGCGGCTCGGCATCCTTCAGCACGTACCCGATCGCGCCCGCGTCGAGCGCGCGGAGGATGCGCTCGCGGTCGGAGAACGAGGTGAGGACGACCACCGCGGTCTCGGGGCTCTCCTCGTGGATCCTCCGCGTCGCCTCGATCCCGTCGAGCAGGGGCATCTCGAGATCCATGAGGACGACGTCGGGCTGGTGGACGAGCGCGAGCTCGAGCGCCTCCGCGCCGTTGGTCGCCTCGCCGACGAGCTCCATGCCGTCGAACGCCCCGAGGAGCTGCGCGAGCCCGGCGCGCACGACGGCGTGATCGTCGGCGACGAGGACTCGGATCACGACGGTACCTCGAGCGCGAAGCGCGTTCCGCCGCCCGGCTCCGAGGACACCTCGAGCGCGCCGTGCTGCCTCCGCGCGAGCTCCTCGACGAGGGCAAGGCCGACGTGGCCCTCCGCCCGCTTTCGCTCGCGCTCCTCGGGTGCGAACCCCACCCCGTCGTCGACGACCTCGAGTCGAACGACGCCGTTCGAGGCTCGCAGCCGTACGGACACGCGGGAGGCACGGGCGTGCTTGCGGACGTTGCGGATCGCCTCTCCCGCCGCACGGTAGACGAGCTGCTCGAGATCCTCGGGGAGGGGAGGAGTCTCGTCGACCTCGAGCTCGACCGCGATCCCCTGGGCGGCGAGTGGGCCGACGAGGTCGGCGAGCGCGGCTTCGAGGCCGGCAGCCCGCAGGCTCGGCGGGTGGATGTCGAGGAGGAGGGAGCGGAGACGACGCATGGTGTCGCGGGTCGCGGATGCTGCCTGGGCGAGCGCAGCGCGCAGCTCTGCCGGCGTGCCCTCGGGAGCACGCTCTGCCGCTGCGCTCAGCGAGTAGGAGAGGCCCGCGAGGTCCTGGACGACGCCGTCGTGGAGCTCGGCCGCGATCCGCCTGCGCTCGTCGCGGGAGGCATCGACGGTCCGCTCGAGGAGCTGCTCCCGCTCCTCGCGACCCCGGCGCACCCGGTCTGCGAGGCGCCAGGCGAGGGGGATCTGGACGAGCCACAGCAGGACGAGGCTCGCGAGCACGAGTGCGGTGAGCGGTAGCCAGATGCGGCGCCCGATCGAGCTCACCTCCTCGGCTCGCTGGTACGTCTCGAAGAGGAGCGGCGTGCCGTTCGGCGTGCGGATCGGGAGGTAGACCTCGTAGAGCTCTCCGAGGCCACGCTCGAAGCGGTTCTCCGGGCCCGAGAGGTCGCTGAGCTCCGCGCGCGCCTCGCCCAGGCGGAGCGCCTCGAGCTTCTCCTCGTCGAGGGCGTACCGCACGCCGATCGTCCGCGGCTCGTCGGAGTAGACGACGCGTCCGTCGAGGCTCCAGATCTTCACGCGGACGATGCGCGGGCCGAGGACGCGCTCCTGGACGACGCGATCGACCGCCCTGAGCGCTGCGGTCTCGCCTGCGACGATGGCGTCGCGGAGTGCGGGCTCGACGATGCCCTGGCCAGAGAGGGTGGCGAACTGGCGAGCGTCGCGCAGCGCCTCCGCCTCGGCGAGGTCGCGGAGGACGAGGATCGCCCCCGCGAGGAAGAGCGCGAGCGCGCCGAGCCCGGCGACGACGAAGGTCGCCACCTCGCGCGCGACGGGAGGCGGTCGTGGCTGGGAGCGGTCGGCGTCTCGCATCGGTACTACGACGAAGGTCCCATTGTCGCTTGGACCGGCGCTCCGCCACGCTTCGCACGTCGTGATCGGACGAACACGAAGGAGGTTGACGATGAAGGCAGGCGCTCTCATCGCTCTGGCGGCGGCGCTCGCGACTGCGCTCCTCGCCGCGCCCACGGCGCTCGCGAAGCGGGACGACGACGTCCGGGTGTGGGGGACGTGCACGGGCGGGAGCACCGTGAAGCTCAAGCTCAGCGAGGAGGACGGCGGCATCGAGGTCGAGCTCGAGGTCGACCAGAACCGGAACGGCGTGCGCTGGTCGGTCGCTATCTGGCGCAACGGGACCCTCGCCGTGCGCACGGCGAGGGTGACGAAGGCTCCGAGTGGCTCCTTCGAGCTCCGGATCGTCACGCCCGATCGTCCCGGGACCGATCGCTTCGTCGGGCGGGCGACGAGCCCCTCTGGGGAGGTCTGCACCGCGCGCGCGTCCTTCTGACGCGCGAGGACGGCGCTCGCGACCCGTCCCACCCCCCGCACCCCGCACGGCGGCACACGAGCCCGTGCGGGGTGCGAGGATAGGGTCGTGAGGACCTCGGGCGCAGAGCGGTGGTCGAGCATCGAGCCGCGGGCTCCGGCGAGCGGGCTCCGACTCGCTGCCTCCGTCGGGCGGCTCGGCACCGAGACGGCGTTCGCCGTCCTCGCTCGCGCTCGGGAGCTCGAGCGGCAGGGGCGGGACGTCGTCCACCTCGAGATCGGCGAGCCGGACTACCCGACGCCGCCGCACGTCGTCGAGGCTGCGGCGAAGGCGATGCGGGATGGGCAGACGGGCTACTGCCCCTCGGCGGGCATCCACGAGCTGCGCGAGGCGGCGGCCGACTACCTCTCGCGAACGCGCGGGGTCGAGGTCGATCCGAGGCTCGTCGTGATCGGGAACGGCGCGAAGCCGCTCCTCTTCTTCACCATCCTCGCCACCTGCGAGCCGGGGGACGAGGTCGTGTACCCGGATCCCGGCTTCCCGATCTACGAGTCGGCGGTCCGCTGGGTCGGTGCGACGCCGGTGCCGCTCCGGCTCCGCGAGGAGCGCGACTTCGCCTTCGACCTCGACGAGCTCTCGGCGCTCCTCTCTCCCCGAACGAAGCTCGTGATCCTCAACTCGCCCGAGAATCCGACCGGCGGCGCGCTCACCGCCGAGGAGACGCGCGACGCCGCGCAGCTCCTCCGCGGGAGCTCGGCCTGGGTTCTCTCGGACGAGGTCTACTGCCGCCTCCTCTACGAGGGCGAGCATGCGAGCGTCGTCCAGACGGAGGGGCTCCTCGCTCGAACGGTCCTCCTCGACGGTCTCTCGAAGACGTACGCGATGACCGGCTGGCGGTGCGGCTTCGCAGCCGTCCCCGAGCCCCTCCTCGACCCGCTCGTCCGCTTCCTCGTCAACTCGACCTCGTGCGTGCCGCCGTTCGTCCAGCTCGCCTCCGTGGCGGCGCTCGAAGGCCCGCAGGAGCAGCCAGAGGCGATGCGCGAGGAGTACCGGGCGCGCCGCGACCTCGTCGTGTCTGCTCTGAACGAGATCCCCGGCTTCGCGTGCCGCTCTCCCAGGGGCGCGTTCTACGCCTTCCCGAACGTGTCGGCGCTCCCGCTTCCCGCCGAGGAGCTCGCGGCGCGGCTGCTCGAGGAGGCAGGCGTCGCGGTGCTTCCGGGTACCGCCTTCGGTCGAGGCGGCGCCGGGCACCTCCGGATCAGCTACGCGACGGCGCCGGAGCGCCTCGAGCTCGGCCTCGCGCGCATGCTCGCGTTCGTAGAGGCGCTCTGATCCGTCTCCTCGACGGTCACGGTCGCTCCTCCTCGCTCGGTAGCGTCGGGGCGAGCCGGTCCATCGCCCACCGCATCGCCTGGTGGATGATCTGCTCGGCGGCGTCTCCGTCACGCGAGCGGCACGCCTCGAGGAAGGTGCCGTAGCGCGCGACTGAGGCGCGGAAGCGTCCTGGCGAGGCGAGGACGAGACGGTTGTAGCGCTCCGACCTCCGGTACAGGCGCTCCACCTCGGCGACGAGTCGCGGTCGGCCGCTCGCTCGATAGCACGCCGCATGGAAGTCCCACCGGAGTCGGAGGTACTCGTCGACGTCCTGTCGCTCGGCGAGCGCCCGTAGGCGCTCGAGGATCGCAGCCATCGTCCTCAGCGCGTCGTCGCGGACCCGCGGAGCGCCGAGTCGGGCCGCGAGGCCCTCGAGCCCGAGACGGGCCGCGTAGATCTCCTCGAAGTCCTCCCTCGTCAGGTGGCTCACGTGAGCGCGGCCGCTCCGCCCGACGACGACGAGCCCTTCCCGCTCGAGCTGGCTGAGACCGGCCCGGACCGGGGTCGGGGAGACGCCGAGGCGGCTCGCGACCTCGCGGTGAACGAGCGGGGTCCCCTCGGGGAGACGCCCGCTCACGATGAGGTCGCGCAGCGCCGCCGCGACGCGCTCCTCCGTCGAGGCGCGCTCCTCGAGTGGCGGGATCGGGAGCTCGGTGCGTTCCGCTTCCATCGGGCGTCACGCCCGAGTATGCTCTAGCGCGATTTGAGATTGCAAATCTCGCATCGCCTCCAGGCGACGCTGCGGAGCGCCGTCGGCCGCAGCTCATCCGCCCGCAGGAAGGGCTGGCTCGAGTGAGCGGTGGCCGCGTCGGCGTCGACGTCGGTGGGACGTTCACCGATCTCATCTACCTCCTCGACGGGCGAGCGGTCGTGCGCAAGGTGCCTTCGACGCCTCCGGCCTTCGACCGCGCCGTCATCGATGCGGTCGGTGCCCTGTCGCGGGTGGAGGCCGAGGTAGAGGAGATCGTCCACGGGACGACGGTCGCGACGAACGCCGTCCTCGAGCGACGCGGCGCTCGCACTGCGCTCGTGACGACGAAGGGCTTCCGCGACGTTCTCGAGCTCCGTCGGTTGCGCGTCCCCCACATGTACGACCTCTTCTGGCGCAAGCCGCCATCGCTCGTTCCGCGTCGGCTCCGACTCGAAGTCGAGGAGCGGCTCGCAGCCGATGGCACCCCTCTCGTCCCCCTCCGGGAGGAGGACGTCCTCGCTGCGGCGCGACGCCTGCGTGACCATGAGGTCGAGTCCGTCGCGGTGTGCTTCCTCCACTCGTACGCGAACCCCGCGCACGAGCGGCTCGCAGGCGAGATCCTCGAGCGCGAGCTTCCTGGGGTCTCCATCTCCCTCTCGAGCGATGTCCTGCGCGAGCAGCGCGAGTACGAGCGCTCGGCGACGGTCGCCGTGAACGCGTACGTTCGACCGCTCATGGCGTCGTACCTCGGCCGTGTCCGGCGAGGTCTCGATGCGCTCGGCATCTCGGCCCCCCTTCGGATCATGCAGTCCGCGGGCGGCGTCATGACCTCGGCGGACGCCGAGCGCAGACCGGTTCTCGCTCTCGAGTCGGGGCCGGCTGCCGGAGTCGTGGCGGCGCTCGGGATCGCGCGCCGGCTCGGCGTGGAGAACGCGATCTCGCTCGACATGGGCGGTACGACGGCGAAGGCCTCTCTCCTCGAGCGGGGAGCCCTCATGCGCGGGCGGGAGTACGAGGTAGGTGGCTCCCTCTCCGTCGGCAGCCGGCTCCTGCGGGGCGCCGGCGAGCTCCTGCGGATCCCCACCATCGACATCGCGGAGATCGGGGCTGGCGGCGGCTCGATCGCGTGGCTCGACCGCGGCGGGGCGCTCAACGTCGGCCCCTCGAGCGCGGGCGCCGACCCGGGGCCAGCGTGCTACGGGCGCGGAGGGCTGGAGCCCACGGTGACCGATGCGAACGTCGTCCTCGGCTACATGTCGCCCGGAGAGCTCGCGGACGGGGGCATCGCGGTCAAGGTTGAGCTGGCCGAGGAGGCGGTTCGCCGAGTCGCCGAGCCCCTCGGCCTCTCCCTCGAGGAGACGGCCTCGGGGATCCACGAGATCGCGAACGCGAGGATGGTGCGCGCGCTGCGGAGCGTCTCCTCGGAGCGTGGACGCGACCCGAGGGACCTCGCCCTCGTCGCGTTCGGGGGAGCGGGGCCGGTCCACGCCGCGGGTCTCGCCGAGGCGCTCGGGATGTCGACGATCCTCGTCCCGCCGCTCGCTGGGCTCTTCAGCGCGCTCGGCCTCCTCTTCGCTCGCCCGGAGTTCCACGACGTACGGCCCTGCGTCCTCGACGCGCGCCGCGTCGCGCCGGAGACGGTCGCGAGGCTGTACGCCGAGATGGAGCGCGAGCTTCGGGAGGCGCTCGAGGACGTCGATGAGGTCGAGTGGTTGCGCACGGCCGAGCTTCGCTACGAGGGGCAGAGCTGGGACGTCGAGGTCGAGCACCCGTCTGGCGCGGTCACCCGTCCCTCGCTCGACGAGATCGTTCGGCGGTTCGAGGCCGAGCACGAGCGTCTGTACGGGGTGCGCGGCGAGGCTGGCTCTCCCGTGCAGCTCCGCGCGCTGAGGCTCGTCGCTCTCGGTCCCCCGGGTCGGGAGGAAGCGCTCTCCCCAGAGGTTCCCCAGCCGCCCGCGCGGGCCCCGATGCGGCCCGCCTGGTTCCGAGGCGAGCGCGTACCCGTTCCGGTTCGCGCGCGGAGGTCGATCTCAGGGGTCGCCGAGCCCGGCCCGCTCCTCGTCGACGAGTACGACACGACCGTCGTCGTGCCTCCAGGCTGGACCGTGCGCCGCGAGGAGCGGACGTCGACCCTCATCCTCGAGAGGGGGAGCCCATGAGCGTCGAGGCGGACGCGATCACGCAGCAGATCGTCGCGAACGCGCTCGCGTCGATCGCAGATGAGATGGCGACGACGATCTACCGGACGGCGCACTCGACGGTCGTGCGCGATGGGATGGACTTCTCCGCCGCGCTCTGCGACGCGACCGGTGAGACCGTCGCGCAGGCCGTGAGCGTCCCTTTCCACCTCGGCTCCATCCCCGTCGCGATGGAGCGGCTGCGAGCCCGCTACGGGGGTGCGATGCGGCCGGGGGACATCTTCGTCATGAACGACCCCTTCGACGGGGGGATCCACCTCCAGGACATCTTCGTCTTCAAGCCCGTCTTCGCGGACGACGTTCTCGTCGGCTACGCGTGCACGACCGCGCACCACGGCGACGTCGGCGGACGGCTCCCGGGATCGAGCGCGTGCGACAACACGGAGATCTTCCAGGAGGGCATCCGTCTGCCCTGGCTCCGGCTGTACGACGCCGGCTCCCCGGTCGAGGACGTCTTCCGCATCATCGAGGCGAACGTCCGTATCCCGCGCATGACGCTCGGCGACCTGCGCGCGCAGGTCGCCGCGTGCTCCGTGGCTGAGCACGCGCTTCTCGAGCTCGTCGAGCGCTACGGCAGGGAGCGCCTGGCGGCGCTCATGACCGCGCTCGTCGAGCATACGGAGCGGCTCGTCCGCTCGGAGATCGCGAGCTGGCCGGACGGAAGCGCGAGCTTCACCGACTACCTCGACTCGGACGGTCTCGACCGCGTCGATGTCCCGATCTCGGTGACGGTGACGGTTACGGGGGACGAGCTCGTCGCCGACTTCTCAGAGTCGGCGCCCATGGTGCGCGGCGCTCTCAACAGCACCCGGTCGTTCATCCAGGCGGTCGTCTACCAGGCTGTGCGAGCGGCGCTGACGGTTGAGGTGCCGAACACCTCGGGAGCGTTCCGCCCCATCCGCGTCGTGACGAGGCCGGGGACGATCGCCGAGGTCGTCATGCCAGGGGCCTCGAGCATGCGCGGGGTCACGGGCTTCCGCGCGTTCGACGCGGTGAACGGAGCGCTCGCGCAGCTCGTACCCGACCGCGTTCCGGCTGCGGGGGAGGGAGGGAACACGCTCGCGATCTTCGGCGGCGAGCGGCCGAGCGGAGGGCGCTTCGTCTACTACGAGCTCGTGACGGGCACCTGGGGCGCGACGCCGGTGAGCGACGGCAACGACGGTCTCACGAACCCGTGCAGCGTCGCGGCGAACATCCCGGTCGAGGTCGCCGAGAGCGAGTACCCGATCCGCATCGAGCGCTACGGGCTCGTGCCCGACACAGGTGGGGCCGGCCGCACGCGAGGGGGGCTCGCGGTGGAGCGAGCGTGGCGCTGCCTCACGGACGAGGCCTCGCTCGTCGTTCGCTCAGATCGCCGCGTGCACCCGCCGTACGGACTTCGGGGTGGCCGCCCCGGCACGCCGTCGAGCAACGTCCTCGAGCGGGCGGACGGCAGCACGGAGCACTTGCCGCCAATGGTCTCGACGACGGTTCACGCCGGGGACCTCTTCGTCCATCGGACGGCAGGCGGCGGAGGGTACGGCGATCCGCTCGAACGCGATCCGCAGGCGGTCGCGGCCGACGTCGCGGACGAGAAGGTGAGCGCTCAGGCTGCGCTCGAGGAGTACGGCGTCGTGGTGCGCCCGGACGGGACGGTGGACGAGGACGCGACGAGGGAGGAGCGGAATGCGCGCGCGCGCTGACGCGGTGGTCGTCGGGGGCGGGATCATGGGCGCGAGCGTCGCTCGCTTCCTGACGAAGGTCGGGTACGGGGAGATCGCCCTCGTCGAGCGCTCGTCCGTCTGCGGAGGCTCAACCCAGTACTCGGCGGCGCACGTGCGTCAGCACTACACGAACGAGGTCGCGATCCGTCTCGCCGTGCGCGCTGTCGAGATGTTCGCGAACGCCGAGGAGGCGCTCGGCGGCCCCGTCGGCTTCGTCCAGGACGGCTACATGGTTCTCGCCCCTGAGGAGCAGGCGGACGCGATCCGCGCAGTGGTACCGCTCCAGCGCGCGCTCGGGGTGGAGACGGAGATCCTCGCTCCCGAGGAGATCGCCGACCGCTGGCCTGCGCTCGCGGTCGATGGGGTCGCGCTCGCCTGCTTCGAGGAGCGCTCTGGCTACGCCGACCCCGTCCGCACGACGAGGACGCTCGTCGACGCGGCGCGACGAGACGGTCTTCGCGTCTACGAGGGAAGCCGCGTCCTCGGCGTCACCGTCGCGCGCGGGCGGGTGACGGGGGTCGTCACGGGAGAGGGGGAGATCGCGACCCCGGTCGTCGTGAACGCGACCGGCCCCTGGGGGAACGAGATCGGCCGCATGGTCGGGGTTGAGTACCCGCTGCGCTTCAGCCGCGAGCACGAGGCGATCTTCGAGGCGCCGCGCGATCTCGGCCCCTTCCCGGTCCTCTCGGATGCGGTGCAGCGGCTCTACCTGCGCCACTACGGCTCCGGCAAGGTGCTCGTCGGAGAGGGGTGGCCGAAGGAGCTCGAGCCCGTCGATCCCGACGACTACGACGACGCTACCGACGACGCGCACCTCGAGCGGATGGTGCCGAAGCTCGTTCGCCGGGTGCCCGCGCTCGGCCCGCGCCTCTGCCAGCCGGCGTTCGGGGGCGCGTTCGTCACGGGCTACTCCGGGGTGTACGACATCACCGACGACTGGTACCCGATCGTCGGCGAGGAGGAGGTGGAGGGGTTCTACTCCGCGTTCGGGGGGAGCGGCCACTCCTTCAAGCTCGCGCCCGCGATCGGTGAGTCCCTCGCGCACGTGATCGCAGGGCTCGAGCCTCCGGTCGACCTCTCGAGCCTCTCGGGCAGGCGCTTCGCCGACGGTCGGACGTTCAGCTCCGTCTGGGGACCGGGGAACCGCGCATGAGGGTGACCGCCGTCGACGCGACGCCGCTCGCAGTGCCGCTCGAGCGCCCGTTCCACTGGGCCTCCGGCTGCCAGCGGGGCGCGAACCTCGTACTCTGGACCGTGCGGACGGACGCGGACGTGGTGGGCTACGGCGAGGCGGTCTGCGAGGAGCCCTCCGGGCTTGCGGCGTACGGCCGTCTGCTCGCCGAGCGTCTCCTCGGACGCTCGCCTGGGGAGGTCGAGGCGTTCCTCGCGGACGTCTGGCGACAGGGCCGCTGGCGGTTCACGCCTCGCTTCACGAACCAGATCCTCAGCG
>JAVQXS010000010.1:0-13611 GCA_033578065.1 Thermoleophilia bacterium | reverse complement strand
GAGGGAGGCGAAGCGGCACGCGATCGCCTTCCCGATGCCCCGCGTCCCTCCCGTCACGAGGACGGAGGCGCCGTCGAAGCTCATGCCCGTCTCGGCAGGGGCTCGGACGCCGGAGCCGAGGACGGGATCGTCTCCCAGCCGAGCCTCGAGCGGGGCTCGCGCTCGCCGTCCTCTGCCTTCGAGGAGGCGTGCCCGAGGCGATCGAGGAGCTCCATCTGCTCCTCGCCGTAGCGGCGGACGGGGTGATCCTCGGGCAGGGTCTCGACGAGCTCGCGGATGCGGGCGCGCAGCTGGTAGGCGAAGTGCGGAGTCGCGGGCCCGACGAGGGCGTCGATGTCGTCGCGCGTCGGCTCGGCCATCGCGCGAAGCGTAGTCGCTTCCCGGGCTCGACGGCGAGCGGCACGGATCCTCTGCTCTCCCAGCGGGTAGCGTCGGCTCGTGCGGCGGCCTCGCTCCGTGGAGCTCATGCTCCTCACGACGATTCTCCTCTGGGCGCTCAACCTCAGCGTCACGAAGGTCGTCCTCACCCACGGGCTCGAGCCGCTGCCCTACGCGACCGTCCGCTACGGGCTCGCGGCCGCCATCTTCGTCTTCCTCGCGCTCGCCGCCGAGCGGACGCTTCGTCTCCCGCGCTCGCAGCTCCCTCTCCTCGGGCTCGCGGCGAGCGCGCTCCTCGCAAACCAGCTCGCGTTCGTCTTCGCCCTCGACCGCTCAGGGGCCTCAATGCTCGGGCTCCTCCTGGGGGCGATCCCGATCGTCGCCGGCCTCCTCGGACACGTCACGGGCGCCGAGCGGCCCTCCCGTCGCTTCTGGGCGGGTGCAGCGGTGTCGTCGGTTGGGGTCGCGCTCGTCGCGCTCGGCGCTCCGGGCGAGGTCTCGGGCGGTGCGCTCGGGATCCTCCTCGGCCTCGCGACCGCCGCCTCCTGGGCGCTCTACTCGGTCGCGATCGCCCCCCTCCTGCGCACCGTCTCGCCCTACCGGGCGAGCGCGCTCGTCTTGCCGTGCGCGTGGCTTGGGATCGCGCTCGCCGGCCTGCGCTCGACCCGCGAGCAGGACTGGTCGCTCGCCCCGGAGATCTGGGCGCTCGTCCTCTTCGCGACCCTCGGCCCGCTCGTCGTCACGAACGTCCTCTGGTTCCGAGCCATCGACCGCGTCGGGCCGGCGCGGGCGACGCTCGCCGCGAACCTCCAGCCCTTCGTCGCTGCGCTCCTCGCGGTCGCGCTCCTCGCGGAGCCGCTCTCGGCGCTCCAGATCCTCGGAGGGGCGCTCATCGGGATCGGCATCGCCACCGCCCGCCGCCGCGCGACCGCTGCCCAGCCGCCGTAGAATCGGCTCTGTGGCAGAGCACGACTTCATGCCCATCACCGGCTGGGACCACGTCGAGCTCTGGGTCGGGAACGCGAAGCAGGCCGCGTACTTCTACGAGCACGCCTTCGGCTTCACCCCGACGGCGTACGCCGGCCCCGAGACGGGGGTCCGCGATCGCGCCTCCTACCTCCTCGAGCAGGGCGAGATCCGCCTCGTGCTCACGAGCGGCCTGCGGGCCGACTCGGAGATCTGTCACTACGCGGCGCGCCACGGCGACGCCGTCAAGGACGTCGCCTTCGCCGTCCCCGACGCCACCGCTGCCTACCGCCAGGCGGTGCAGCGGGGGGCGCGCGGGGTCGCCGAGCCGCGCTCGCTCGAGGACGAGCACGGCCGGGTCGAGCTCGCGAGCATCGCCACCTACGGCGAGGTCGTCCACACCTTCGTCGACCGCTCGCAGTACGCGGGGGCCTACCTCCCCGGCTACCGGCCCCTCCTGCCCGAGGGCGAGCGCCCGGGCCCGGGCGCCGGGCTGCGGGCGATCGACCACGTCGTCGGCAACGTCGAGCTCGGGCGCATGGACGAGTGGGTCGCCTTCTACGAGCGCGTCCTCGGTTTCTCCCAGCTTCGCCACTTCTCCGACGAGGAGATCTCGACCGAGTACTCGGCGCTCATGTCGAAGGTGCTGGCCGACGGCGAGGGCAAGATCAAGCTCCCCATCAACGAGCCGGCCGAGGGTCGCCGCCGCAGCCAGATCGAGGAGTACCTCGAGTTCCACGCCGGCCCCGGCGTCCAGCACATCGCGCTCCTCACCGACGACATCGTCTCCACCGTCGCCTGGCTTCGCGAGCACGGCGTCCTCTTCATCTCCACTCCGGACACCTACTACGAGCTCGTGCGCGAGCGGGTCGGCGAGATCGAGGAGGACTGGGCCGACATCCGCCGCCTCGGCATCCTCGCCGACCGAGACGAGGAGGGCTACCTCCTGCAGCTCTTCACGAAGATCGTCCAGGACCGGCCGACCCTCTTCTTCGAGGTGATCGAGCGCCACGGCTCCCGCGGCTTCGGCCTCGGCAACTTCAAGGCGCTCTTCGAGGCGATCGAGCGCGAGCAGGCGCTGCGGGGGAACCTCTAGCGGACGCGCTCGAGGCGCGTGAGGTCGCCGGGCGGAAGGATGGCGCGCTCGCCCTCGGCACGACGAGGTCGTCGAGGGCGGACGGGCTCCTGAGGACGGCGCGCTCGACCCGCGCGTCAGAGCATGACCGCCGGGGGCTGCCCGTCACGCCATAGCCTTCCCCGTATGTCGCCCCAACGCCGCACCGCGCTCGTCTCGGTGGGGGCAGCCTGTCTCCTCATCGCGATCAAGCTCGTCGCCGGGATCGCGAGCTCGAGTCTCGGCCTCCTCGCGGAGGCTGCCCACTCGGGCACCGATCTCGCGGCGGCGCTCCTCACCTTCTTCGCCGTCTCGGTGGCGGTGAAGCCGGCGGATCCGGGCCACCCGTACGGCCACGGGAAGGCGCAGAACCTCGCTGGTCTCGCCGAGTCCGCGTTCCTCATCGCGGTGAGCCTCGTCATCGCGGCGGCGGCGGTCGCGCGCCTCGCGGGCTGGCTCGCCTTCGAGGTCGAGCCGAGCGCCTGGACCTTCGCGGCGGTCGCGCTCGTCATCGTCATCGACGGCTCCCGAACGGTGGTCTCCTACCGCACCGCGCGGCGGTACCGAAGCGACGCGCTCATGGCGAACGCGCTCCACTTCGGGAGCGACCTCGCGGGGACGTCCGCCGTCCTCGTCGGGCTCCTCGCTGCCGCGTACGGCTTCCCCGAGGGCGATGCGATCGCGGCCCTCTTCGTCGCAGGGCTCGTCGTCGTCGCCGCGGGACGGCTGCTCGCGCAGAACGTCGGCGTCCTCATGGACCGGGCCGAGGCAGAGGCCGAAGGTGCAGCACGGCGCGCGATCGCAGCTCTCGAGCCCCCCGTCGAGCTCCGTCGCCTCCGCGTTCGCCGCTCGGGTGGTGGGCACCTCGCCGACGTCGACATCGGGATCGCGCCCGGCGCCGCCGTCGGCCAGGGGCACGCTGCCGCCGAGCGGGTCGAGGCGGCGATCCGGAGCGCGCTGCCGCACGTCGACGTCGTCGTCCACGTCGAGCCGCGCGAGGCGGATGCTCCGCTCCGGGAGCGCGTCCTCGCTGCGGCGCTCGAGGTGCCGCGCGTGCGGGAGCTCCACAACCTCAGCGTGCTCGATGTCGGTGGCACGCTCGAGGTCTCGCTCCACCTCAAGCTGCCGGGGGAGCTCCCGCTCGAGGAGGCGCACGACGTTGCCGAGGAGGTGGAGACGGCGATCCTCCGTGCCGTCCCCGAGGTCGGGCGGGTGCGCACGCACCTCGAGCCGCTCTCCGGGGCCGCAGCGACGGAGGCGGCGCTCGCCGACGAGCACGCGGTGGCGCGGGTGGTCGAGGAGGCGACCGGCTCGCCTCCCCGCGATCTCCGGGTCGTGCGCACGGACGAGGGGGTCGTCGTCCTCCTCACGCTCCCGGTCGCAGGCGACGAGTCGCTTGCGGGAGCGCACGCCCGCGCGAGCGCCCTCGAGGAGCGCCTGCGGGCCGCTGTGCCGGACGTCGTCGACGTCGTCGTCCACACCGAGCCCGGGTGAGGCCGCTGCCCCCAGCTACCCTCTCCGCCCGGTGAGCGCTGCGTGAGGCTCTGCATGTTCCACCCCGTCGGTCAGCCGATGGAGCGCGGCTGGCTGGGCCGGATCGAGGGCGCGCTCGTCGTCCACCTCGCGGCGCAGACCATCCCCTCCTTCCTCACCGGGGGAGGAGCCACTCGCGAGCACGCCGAGTACCCGCTCCACCACGTCGTGCTCCTCCCGCCGCTCCTCCAGCCGCCCGCGGTTCGCATCTTCGAGGACGAGCGCACGTTCGCGTTCGCGAATCCGGCGGCGATCGTCGGCCCGGGTGCCTCGATCGCGCCTCCCGGCGAGGCCCTGCCTGGGCGCGAGCGGCGCGGGCCGTTGCGCGTGCGCCCGCGCCTGGCGGCGGTGATCGGGCAGGGGTCGGAGATCGCGGGCTTCACCATCCTTTGCGAGTGGCGCGCGCCGGGCCTCCGGTCGCCGAAGGATCGCGACTTCGCGCTCGGCCTCGGCCCCGTGGTCGTAACCTCCGATGAGCTCGGCCGCGCGGCGCTCGCCGCGCGCGTCACGATCGACGGCGCCCAGCGTCTCGCCGGCGGCTTCGACGCCTTCGACTGGGAGGCGGCGCGCGCGTGGGCGGCGGCCGGGACGACGCTCCGCGCGGGCGATCTCCTCGCCGGGCCAGCGCTCGGCGAGGTCGCCGTCCCGGCGGGAAGCGAGGTCGGCATCGACGTCTCCGGCGTCGGCCTCCTCGTCCAGCGCGCGGCGGAGGCGTGATGCGCGTCGTCGTCGACTGGGACGGGACGGCGACCGAGGTGGACGGCCTCCACCTCGTCCTCTCCGCCTTCGGCGACACCCGGGCGTACGAGCGGGGCGAGCGGCTCCTCGGGGGCACGCACACGCTCCAGGAGGTAATCGCGGTCGAGCTGGAGACCGTCCGCGCGCCGCTCGAGGAGGTCGTCGCCTGGGTGCGGGAGCACGTGCGCCTCCGTCGCGGCTTCGTCGAGTTCGCGCGCGCTCGGCGGCCGCTCGTCGTCTCGAGCGGCTTCCACGAGCTCATTCGGCCGGTTCTCGAGCGCGAGGAGCTCGAGCTCGAGGTGCGCGCGAACCGGATCGACCCTCGCCCTGAGGGCTGGCGGGCGCTCTTCCGCAGCGACGAGCCCTGCGCCGTCTGCGGGGAGCCGTGCAAGCGCGCGGACGTGGCCGCGCTCGAGCCCTTCGTCTACGTCGGAGACGGTGCCTCCGATCGCTGCGTCGCGCTCGCCGCCGAGCGCGTCTTCGCCCGCGCCGGGCTCGCCGCGTACCTCGAGCGGCGCGGAGTGGCATTCGAGCCGTTCGTCGACTTCTACGAGCTCGAGCAGGCGCTCGCCGAGGCGTCGTGAGCCTCGCGACCGAGATCGAGCGGCTCGTCGCTCGGGAGCACCACGACCCGCACTCAGTGCTCGGGTCGCACCGGGTCCGCGGTGGCGTCGTCATCCGCGCGTACCGGCCGGATGCCGCGCGGGTCTGGGTCTTCCCGGAGCGCGGCGAGCCCGTGGCGCTTCGGCGCATCCACGACGGCGGCGTCTTCGCCGGGCGCCTCCCCGGAGCCGCCTTGCCGCTCCGCTACGAGCTCGAGGTGACGACGGCGGACGGGTCGGTGTCGAGAGGGCGCGACCCGTACTCCTTCCCGCCGACGCTCGGCGAGCTCGACCTCCACCTCGTCGCCGAGGGGCGACACGAGCGGCTCTACGAGCGACTCGGTGCCCACGTGCGTGAGCTCGACGGCTGCGCCGGGGTCTCCTTCGCCGTCTGGGCGCCGAACGCGCGCTCGGTCTCCGTCGTCGGTGACTTCAATGGCTGGGATGGCCGCCTCCACCAGCTCCGCGTGCTCGGAGGCTCCGGCCTCTGGGAGCTCTTCGTTCCCGGGGTGGAGCCGGGGGCACGCTACAAGCTCGAGCTCCGTGACGCGAGCGGCGCGCTGCGGCTGAAGGCCGACCCCTTCGCCTTCGAGACCGAGGAGCCGCCGAAGGACGCCTCCGTGGTCTCGCGCTCGAGCCACGTCTGGGGCGACGACGACTGGCTCGAGCGCCGCGCAACCGCCGACCCGTGGCACGAGCCGCTCTCGGTGTACGAGGTGCACCTCGGCTCCTGGCGGAAGAACCCGCTCGAGGGCAACCGGTCACTCACGTACGACGAGCTCGGCGAGGAGCTCGTCGAGCACGCGCTCGACCTCGGCTTCACCCACGTTGAGCTCCTCCCCGTCATGGAGCACCCGTACACCCGCTCCTGGGGCTACCAGACGACGGGGTACTTCGCTCCCACTCGTCGCTTCGGCGATCCGAACGGCTTCCGGCGCCTCGTCGATCGCCTCCACCGCGCGGGACTCGGGGTGATCCTCGACTGGGTGCCGGGGCACTTCCCCCGCGACGAGTGGGCGCTCGCGCGCTTCGACGGGACCGCGCTCTACGAGCACGCGGATCCCCGTCGTGGGGAGCACCCCGACTGGGGAACCCTCGTCTTCAACCACGGCCGGGCGGAGGTGCGCAACTTCCTCCTCGCGAGCGCGCTCTACTGGCTCCGCGAGCAGCATGCGGATGGTCTCCGCGTCGACGCCGTCGCCTCGATGCTCTACCTCGACTACTCGCGCCGCGACGGCGAGTGGGTTCCGAACCCCTTCGGCGGGCGCGAGGACCTCGACGCCATCGCGTTCCTGCGCGAGCTCAACGAGGTCGTCCACGCCCGGGTCGAGGGCGTGCTCATGATCGCGGAGGAGTCGACCGCCTGGCCCGGGGTGTCGCGCCCGACGTACCTCGGGGGGCTCGGCTTCGGCTTCAAGTGGAACATGGGGTGGATGAACGACACGCTCCGCTACTTCTCGCGCGACCCGATCCATCGCCGCTACCACCACGAGGAGCTCACCTTCTCCATGGTGTACGCGTTCAGCGAGAGCTACGTCCTCCCCCTCTCTCACGACGAGGTCGTGCACGGGAAGGGCTCGCTGCTTGCGCGGATGCCCGGCGACCGCGCGCAGCGGCTCGCGAACCTGCGGGCGCTCTACGGCTACATGTGGGCCCATCCCGGCAAGAAGCTCCTCTTCATGGGGGGCGAGCTCGCGCAAGAGCGGGAGTGGAACGTCGAGGGCAGCCTCGACTGGCACCTCCTCGAGGATCCTGCGCACAGGGGCGTGCGTGACCTCGTCCGCGATCTCAACCGGCTCTACCGGGCGGAGCCCGCGCTCCACGAGCTCGACACGGAGCCCGGGGGCTTCCGCTGGCTCGAGCCGAACGACGCCGAGTCGAACGTGCTCGCCTTCGCCCGCTTCTCGCGAGCGGGTCGTGCCCTCGCATGCGTGTGCAACCTCTCGCCCGTGCGGCGGGAGGACTACCGTCTCGGGCTTCCCGCCGGCGGTCGCTGGCGACAGGTGCTGAACACGGATCGCCAGGAGTACGGAGGGTCGGGGATCGGCGTCGGGCAGGACGTCGTGGCCGAGGAGGTCGCCTGGCACGACCACCCCTTCTCCGCCGAGCTCACGCTCCCCCCGCTCAGCGTGCTCTGGCTCGTTCCGGAGCGACCGTGACGTCGCAGGAGTCGGGACAGCGACCTCCCCTCGGGGCGACGTGGGTCGGCGAGGGCACGGTCTTCGCCCTCGCCTCCGCGCACGCCGAGCGCGTCGAGCTCTGCCTCTTCGACGACGCGGATCATGAGGTCCGGATCGAGCTGCGCGAGCGTGACGGCGACGTCTGGCACCGCTACGTCCCGGGCGTGGGGCCGGGCCAGCGCTACGGCTACCGGGTGCACGGTCCGTGGGCGCCCGAGCGCGGGCATCGCTTCAACCCGGCGAAGCTCCTCCTCGACCCGTACGCGAGGGCGATCGACGGGGTCGTCGACCATCGCGCCGGGCCGACGCTCCCGTACGTGCCGACGGGCGCGCCCGACGCCGACCTCGGGCGGGACGACCGCGACGATGCGGCGGCGATCCCGAAGGCCGTCGTCATCGACCCCGCGTTCGACTGGCAGGACGACGAGCCCCCTCGGACGCGGTGGGAGGACACCGTGCTCTACGAGCTCCACGTGAAGGGGTTCACGCAGCGGCACCCGGACGTCCCCGAGCACCTGCGCGGCACGTTCGCAGGCCTCGCCTCGGAGGCGGCGATCGCCCACCTCGTCGGGCTCGGGGTGACTGCCGTCGAGCTCATGCCCATCCAGCAGAAGGCCGACGAGCCGTTCCTCGTCGAGCGCGGGCTCACGAACTACTGGGGCTACTCCCCGATCGGCTTCCTCGCTCCCCATGCGGCGTACGCGGCGACCGGGACGCGGGGCGAGCAGGTGCGCGAGGTGAAGGGGCTCGTGCAGGCGCTCCACCGGGCCGGGATCGAGGTGATCCTCGACGTCGTCTACAACCACACCGCCGAGGGGAACCACCTCGGCCCCATGCTCTCCTTCAAGGGCATCGACAACGCGTCGTACTACCGGCTCGCACCCGACGGCCGCCACTACGTCGACGTCACCGGCACCGGCAACACCCTCGACCTCGCGCACCCCACCGTCCGCCGCCTCGTCCTCGACTCGCTGCGCTCGTGGGTGCTCGAGTACCACGTCGACGGCTTCCGCTTCGACCTCGCCGTCGCGCTCACGCGGGAGGGGGAGGCCTTCGAGCCAGGCGAGAGCCTCCTCCAGGCGATCGCGGAGGATCCGGTGCTCTCCCAGGTGAAGCTCATCGCCGAGCCCTGGGATCTCGGGCCCGGCGGCTACCGCCTTGGCGCCTTCCCGACTCCCTGGGCGGAGTGGAACGACCGCTACCGGGACGCGGTACGCGACCTCTGGCGCGGCCGCTCGACCGTCGCCGAGCTCGCGCGGCGACTCACGGGATCGAGCGACCTCTTCGGAGCGCGCGGCCCCTGCGCGTCGATCAACTACGTGACCTCCCACGACGGGCTCACCCTCGCCGACCTCGTCTCCTACGAGCGCAAGCGGAACGAGGCGAACCTCGAGGGCGGCCGCGACGGCCCGGAGGACGACCGCTCCTGGAACTGTGGCGTCGAAGGGCCGACCGTCGATCACGCGATCCGCTCCCTGCGCGCGCGCCAGCAGCGGAACCTGCTCGCGACGCTCCTCCTCTCCCACGGGGTCCCGCTGCTCCTCGGCGGGGACGAGATCGGCCGGACGCAGGGCGGGAACAACAACGCCTGGTGCCAGGACAACGAGCTCTCCTGGCTCGAGTGGGAGCTCGATCCCGGGCAGGAGTCGCTCCTCGCCTTCACCCGGCGGCTCCTCGAGCTCCGACGTCGGCACCCGGTGTTCCGCCGCTCGAGCTTCCTCGAGGGGCGGGGGAGCGGCGCGCTTCCCGATGCGTGCTGGCTCCGTCCCGACGGACGGGAGATGAGGGAGCGGGACTGGGAGAGTCCCGACCTGCGCAGCGTGGGCCTCTTCCTGAACGGCGAGGAGCTACCGGGTGACGTCGCCGGCCCGCCCGGCCGCGACGCGTCCTTCCTCCTGCTCGTGAACGTCTCCCAGAAGCCGGTCCGCTTCACGCTCCCCCCGCGACGGCTCGGCGTCTCGTGGAGGGTCGAGCTCGAGACGGCGCGCCCGGAGAGGCCGCCGACCACCGCTCCGGCTGGAAGTCGACTCGAGCTCGAGGGGCGCTCTCTCGTCCTCCTGCTCCGGGAGGGCTGAGCTGTGCGCGTCCTCTTCGCGACGGCCGAGCTCGCTCCCGTGGCCTCGGTCGGCGGGCTCGCGCATGCGGCCGCCGGACTCGTCCGCGAGCTCCGCTCGCGCGGAGTGGAGGTCGAGGTCGCGCTGCCTGACTACGCCGGGGAGCCGCTCGAGGGCGAGCGCTCCGTCGAGCTCGCTGTCCCGGGCTGGGCCGCGCCGGCCCGCGCCCGCAGGGGATCGCACGCCCTCGGGGGAGAGCTCGCGCTCCTCTCCGTGCCCGGGATCCGACGTCCACATCCGTACGGAGACGAGACTGGCGCTGCCTGGCCCGACAACGACGCGCGCTTCCTCGGCTTCAGCGCGGCGGTCGCGGCGCTCGCGGCCGCGACGCGCCCGGACCTCGTGCACCTGAACGACTGGCACACGGCAGCAGCGACCGCGTTCCTGCGCGAGGGGACGGCGAGCGTGCTCACAATCCACAACCTCGCCTACCAGGGGCAGGCTGACCTCGAGTGGCTCGCTCGTCTCGGCCCGCGTGCGGAGGCCTTCGGGCACGGCGGCGCCTGTAACCCGCTCGCGGGCGGCATCAGGCTCGCGGACGCGATCATCGTCGTCAGCCCGACGTACCGGGAGGAGGTGCTGCGCCCGGAGACGGGCGCCGGGCTCCACGACCTCCTTCGGGCACGGGAGCCCGCGCTGCACGGGATCCGGAACGGGATCGACGTCGAGCGCTGGAACCCGTCCACCGATCCGCACCTCCCAGAGCCCTTCGACGCGGACGACCTCGCCGGGAAGGAGCGAGCCCGCACCGCGCTCCTCGAGCGCCTCGAGCTCCCCGACCGCCACCTCCCCCTCGCCGTCGCGGTGACCCGCCTCGCGCACCAGAAGGGGATCGACCTCCTGCTGCCGCTCCTCGCCGAGCTCGACGTCATCGGCGTGCAGGTCGCGATCCTCGGCGCCGGCGATACCTCGCTCGCGCGGGCGCTCCGCGAGGCTGCGGCTGCGGCTCCCTGGTCGCTCGCCTTCGTCGAGGGCTACGACGAGCCGCTCTCGCACCTCCTCTTCGGCGGAGGCGACCTCCTCCTCATGCCGAGCCGCTTCGAGCCCTGTGGCCTCGCCCAGATGCAGGCGATGCGCTACGGGACGCTGCCCGTCGTCACCTCCGTCGGGGGGCTGCGCGACACGGTCATCGACCTCGACGAGGATCCCGAGCGGGGCACCGGCTGGCGCGCGGCCTCCGCCGATACCGAGGCCTTCGCGGACGCGCTGCGGCGCGCGCTCCGGGGCTGGCGCTCGCCGCGGATCCGCGTGCCAGCGCAGCGGCGCGGGATGACCGCGGACTGGTCGTGGCAGGAGCCGGCGAGGGCGTACCAAGATCTCTACCGGTCGCTCACGGGACGGTGATCTCCGAGCGAGACGGAGAGCGGCGGCGGGGCACGGACCCCGGTACGCTCGGGGCATGGCCTCCGAGCCGCGGATCCTCGTGATCGTGCTCGCGGGAGGCGAGGGGAAGCGCCTCCTGCCGCTCACGCAGGACCGCGCGAAGCCGGCAGTCCCCTTCGCAGGATCGTACCGGCTCATCGACTTCGTCCTCTCGAACTTCGCGAATGCCGGCTACCTGAAGATCGTCGTCCTCACGCAGTACAAGAGCCACTCGCTCGACCGTCACATCTCCCAGACGTGGCGCTTCTCTACGCTCCTTGGCAACTACGTGACGCCGGTCCCGGCGCAGATGCGGCGCGGCCCGTACTGGTTCCTCGGGTCCGCCGATGCCATCTACCAGAACCTCAACCTCATCTACGACGAGCGGCCCGATCACGTGTGCGTCTTCGGCGCCGACCACATCTACCGGATGGATCCGCGGCAGATGGTCGAGCAGCACGTGGAGACGGGCGCGGGGGTGACGGTGGCGGCGATCCCGGTGCCGCGCGAGCAGGCCTCTGAGCTCGGGGTCATGGAGGTGGCCCCCGATGGCCGCATCCTCCGCTTCCACGAGAAGGCGAAGGACCCTCCACCCATGCCGGACGATGAGGATCGCTGCCTCGCCTCCATGGGGAACTACGTGTTCGAGACGCAGGCGCTCGTCGAGGTCGTGACCCCGACCGGGAAGGCGGAGCAGCGCACGGACATCGGTGGCCACGTCATCCCCGCGCTCACCGAGGCGGGGCTCGCGCGCTCCTACGACTTCTCGCGCAACGACGTCCCGGGGCAGAGCGAGCACGAGCGCGGCTACTGGCGCGACGTGGGGAGCCTCGACGCGTACTACGCGGCGAACATGGACCTCATCGCGCCCGTCCCCGAGTTCAACCTCTACAACGACGCCTGGCCGGTGCTCACCCACCTCCCGTCTCTGCCCCCGGCGAAGGTGTCGCGCGGGAGCGCGGGCGAGCCCTCGATCGTCGAGGGGAGCCTCCTCTGCCAAGGCTCGATCGTCTCCGGAGGGCACGTCGAGCGCTCGATCGTCGGGCCGGGCGCGTACGTCGACCACGGGGCGCGCGTCGTCGACTCGATCCTCTTCCCGGGTGTGCGGGTGGGCGCGGGCGCGGAGCTTCGGCGCTGCGTCGTCGACAAGGCGAACGTCGTGCCCCCCGGCTTCCGGATCGGGGCCGATCCCGAGGAGGACGCGGCGCGGTTCGCGGTCAGCGCCGGCGGCGTCGTCGTCGTCGCGAAGGGCGAGCTGCCCGGGCCCAGCCGTCCCCTCGAGCGGCCCGCGCTCGAGCGGGCGAGCCGCTGACGTCGCTCGACGCCCCGTCTCGGTGTCCTGCCGGTCGTGCCTCAGCGACCGGGCGCGCGCCGCCAGCGCTCCGTCGCAGCGCGCAGACGGCGCGCCTCCGCCGCGCCGAGCTGACCGCGCTCGAGCCGCCAGCGCCAGTTCCCGCCGACCGTCGAGGGCGTGTTCATGCGCGCCTCGCTCCCAAGGCCGAGGACGTCCTGCGCCTGGAGGATGGCGAGGCGCGCCGGGGAGGAGAGCGTGAGCTCGACGAGCGCCCACGAGGGCTCGACGGCGCGGTCGATCTCCGCGCGCTCGCGCTCGCGCTCGACCTCGCGTCGTGCGGCTGGCGACGCCGTCTCCCACCATCCGGCCGCCGTGTCGTTGTCGTGCGTGCCGAGGTAGCAGACGGCGCGCGTGCGATGGCGGGCGAGGGCGTGGGCGGAGGAGCGTGCTCCGAAGCCCCACTGGAGGACGTGCATCCCCGGCAGCCCGAGCGTGTCGCGCAGCGCGTGCACCGCAGGCGTGATGTGGCCGAGGTCCTCGGCGACGAACGGGAGCCTTCCGAGGGCCTGCGACGCTCGGTGGAAGAGGTCTCGCCCCGGGCCGCGCTGCCAACGTCCACGCCGGGCGCTGCGCCTGCCGGCCGGGACGACCCAGGAGGCGACGAAGCCCCGGAAGTGGTCGAGACGCACGAGGTCGAAGAGCTGGAGGGCCCGCCGGAAGCGCTCGATCCACCACCGGTAGCCCTCGCGACGGAGCGCGCGCCAGTCGTAGGTCGGGCTGCCCCAGAGCTGGCCGCCGGAGCTGAAGGCGTCGGGTGGCGCCCCCACGACCCGGCGGAGGTCGAAGAGCTCCGGGTGCGCGGCGACGTCGACGCTGTCGCGCGCGACCGTGAACGGCAGGTCGCCGAGGATGCGCACGCCGCGTCGTCTCGCGTACGCGCGGAGCGCGCTCCACTCGCGCTCGAACCGAACCTGCACGGCGAGCTCTCGCGAGTCGCCCGCGCCCTCGAGCCAGTCGTCGATCCAGTACGCGTGCCGGCGGCGGAAGGCGGCTGCGGCACGCGGTGAGACGCGGGCGTCAGGGTCGGCGAGGAGCCCACCCCAGCCCGCGAAGGCAGAGCGCCCTGCGTACGGCGAGCCGAGCTCGTCCGGTGGCCCAAGCGGGAGCACCTGCCAGACGGTCTGGGCGGCTTCCGCGAGCCAGTCGACGAAGCGGTAGGCCTCCCGCCCGAGGCGACCTCCAGGGAGCGAGGTCGGATGGAGGAGGATGCCTGCCGTCCGTCCGGACGGGAGCGTCGAGGCCGCTATGGTTTGGCTTCCGGCGACCACCG
>JAVQXS010000475.1:0-1530 GCA_033578065.1 Thermoleophilia bacterium | reverse complement strand
GACGCGGAGGTTGGCAGGTGCCGACGGAGGTCCTTGCCGCCGTGGCCGAGCTCGTCGCGGAAGGCGTTCCCCGGAGACGTGCGGCGGAGATCGTCGCACGGCTCAGCGGGGCTCCGCGGAACGTGCTCTACCGCGGCACGCTGTAACAACTTCGCGTCAACCGCTTGACGCGAGGACCTCCGAGCCGTAGGGTGGCTGGCGGTGTTCACAAGAAGGACAACGATCGTCCTGGTCGCGATGGTCGTCTCGCTCGCCTTCCCGTCGGCCGCTGCGGCGTGGGCGTGGCCGGCTGACGGTCCGGTGCTGCGACCGTTCGAGCTCGGCTCGAACCCGTACGCGGCAGGACAGCACCGCGGGATCGACGTCGCGCTCCTCGGCGGCGCTCGTGCCCGCGCGCCCGCAGCGGGCGAGGTGACGTTCGCGGGTCCGGTTCCGACGCACGGCCTCACCGTCACCATTCGCACCGTCGACGGCTACCGGGCATCGCTCACGCACCTCGGTCGCTTGCTCGTCCGCGTGGGAGCGAAGGTCGCTGAGGGCGACGCGGTCGCGGAACCCGGGCCGTCCGGAGAGCCGGAGCACGACGTGCCGTACGTCCACCTTGGGATCCGGCTTGGAGAGAGGGACGCCTACGTCGATCCGCTGACGCTCCTTCCACCACGAAGCGTGACCTCCCCGCCCCCCGCGTCCTCGCCGCCAACGGCGCCTGCGCCAGCACCGGCCCCGAGCTCGGCGACCGCGCCGACGCCGACGTCAGCCGGTCAAGCGTCCGCGCCAACGCCCTCCCCGGCTCCGTCCTCGCCGCCCGCTGAGACGCCCCTGCCAGCGCAGTCGAGCGCGACGACGGCGTCGCGCCCGCTCGCCACACAGGAGGCGACAGCGAGCGCGCCGCCGGCCGCCGAGGACGTCTCGGCCGCGACATCCTCGAGCGTCCCTGAGGGCCGCTCCTCCCCGCAGGAGGGTGCTCCCACGTTGACGGTTGTGGCGGTCGCCGGGTCCCGCACCGGATTGCGCGTGAGCCCACGGAGCGCGCGCGGGCACGCGTTCGCCGAGCGACGGGCGAGCGAGGGCTGGGAGCGCGAGGCGGCTCGTGCCGTCCCGGGCGGCTCGTCGGGGTCCGCCCCTCCCGGGAGCGTGGCCCAGACCTCAGGGGTGGGCGTCCCACGCACGGCAGATGCCGGGACGGCGGCCTCCGACGGGCCGGGCGCTGACAGAGGCGAGTCCGCGCCGCGACGCCAGGCGATCCTCGCGGGCTCGACCGCCTGGGCGACAGAGCGGGGCTCGACGGCGAGCGGACGCGCACTGGTGCCGAAGCACGAGGTCGAGGCGGTGGCAGGCACGGCTGGCGCGACGGGACGGCGGGGCGGGCCTCTCCTCGCGCTCGCCGCGGCGCTGCTCGCCGTGCTGCTCGGGCTCGCGACCGCTGCGGGGCGACGGCTGCGAGGGCGTCCGGGGGCGCGAGAGCTGCTGCCTATGATTGGCCGCGACGATGGCCTACTACGTGACGACGCCGATCTACTACGTGAACTC
>JAVQXS010000474.1:0-1537 GCA_033578065.1 Thermoleophilia bacterium | reverse complement strand
CGCCGAGGACGATCGACGCCGAGCCGGATGCGCTCCTCCGCGGGTCGCTCGCGCACACGACGCTCCATCGCTTCTACGCAGCGCTCCCCCGTGAGCTCGACGCCGAGCGGGTGACGCCCGAGAACCTCGAGCGCGCGCTCGAGCTCGTCCGTCGCTGCCTCGACGAGGCGCTCGGGAGCGGCGTTCGACTCGACCTCACGGAGCTCCAGGCGGCCGAGCTGCGACAGACGCTGCGCGCCGACCTCGAGGCCTTCGTGCGGGATGAGGCGGCATCGCAGCTCGCGTTCGTCCCCCGACGCCTCGAGGTCGGCTTCGGGTCGGAGCGTGCCGCGCCCGAGCTCCAGCGCGGCCTTCCCCTCGAGGGGGGGATCTTCGTGTCCGGAAAGATCGATCGGATCGACGTCGATCCCTTCAGCGCGCGCGGCATCGTCCAGGACTACAAGACGGGGGAGGCGTACTCGGCGCAGAGGATCGACTCCGAGGCTCGTCTCCAGATCCCGCTCTACGTGCTCGCGCTCCGGGATCTCCTCGGAGTCGAGCCGCTCGGCGGCGTCTACCGCGGCCTCTCCGGGCGGCCCACGAAGCGGGGCCTGCTCCGCGCCTCGGCGCGAGCCGACCTGCCCGGGTTCGTCTCCTCCGACTACCTCGACGAGGAGGCGTTCTGGGGCCAGGTGGAGGCTGCTCGGCAGCGGGCGGTCGAGCTCGCGCGACGGATCCGCGCGGGCGACGTCCGCCACGATCCGCGCGACGGGGAGTGCCCCTCGTGGTGCGACCTGTGGCCGATGTGCCGGGTGCGGCGCTCGTGACCGCAGTCCTCGACCGCCAGTCGGCCCTCGACGAGGAGCAGCTCGCCGCGGTCGAGGCCGTGGGGGACGTGTTCGTCTCCGCGGGCGCGGGAACGGGGAAGACGACCGTGCTCGTCGAGCGCTACGTCCGCGCGGTCTTGGAGCGCGGCCTCGACGTCGCCTCGATCCTCGTCATCACGTACACGCGGAAGGCAGCCGGCGAGCTTCGTCGCCGGATCCGATCCGCGCTTCGGGCCCGTGGCCGTCCCGACCTCGCGCGCGAGCTCGACGGCGCCTGGATCTCGACCATCCACGGCTTCTGTAGCCGGCTCCTGCGGGCGCATCCCTTCGCGCTCGGCCTCGACCCTCGCTTCCGGGAGCTCGAGGAGGCGGGTGCCGCGGTTCTCGGGGGCGAGGCCTTCGAGCGAGCGCTCGAGGCCTTCTGCGCGGACGGGGACGCGGAGCGGGTGCGACTCCTCGCCACGTACCGCGCGGACGGTCTCCGGCGCCTGCTCACGAGCGTGTACGAGACGCTCCGCTCCGCCGGACGGGAGCTCGTTCTCGAGCTCGGGGAGCGACCCGACCTCGAGGAGGCAAGCGAGCGCCTCCGCGAGGAGGCGCTCGCGCTCGCTCGCGACGCTCGTGCGACGGAGAGCCAGCGCAGGGCCGCGGAGGAGGCGCTCCGCCTGCTCGCCGAGGGCGCGGCGCCCGAGCGCCTCCTCGACCTCGCCGCGGCGCGGTGCCGCGGCGCT
>JAVQXS010000473.1:0-1539 GCA_033578065.1 Thermoleophilia bacterium | reverse complement strand
TCCTCCGCCTCGCCCGCGCCCGCCCGCTCCCGGAGCCGGGTAGTCGGCTCGTGGAGGAGCTTCTTCACGAGGCTCCGGGAGAGGTGCTCGATGCGCTCGGCGGTCTCCGGATCGACGTCGCCGAGCGCGCGCAGCGTGCGGTCGAGCTCGCGGACGCGGATCTCCTCCGCCTGCCGACGGAGCGCGGCGACGAGCGGCTCGACCTCGAGCTCGCGGTAGCGGCGTCCGAACGCCTCCACCTCCTCCTCCACGATCGCCTCCACGCGCGGGACCTCGCGGAGCCGCGCGGCCATCGTCTCGTCGAGCCCGGCGCGGAGGTCGTCGACGTCGAAGAGGCGCACGCCGTCGATGTCGCCCGCCTCCCGCTCGACGTCGGAGGGAACGGCGAGGTCGACGATGACGAGCGGCCGCGCGGGGCGCGCCGCCGCCGCCCGTCGCACGAGCGCGGCATCGACGACCTGCCCCTGGGAGCTCGTCGCCGTGACGACGACGTCTGCCCAGCCGAGCGCTCCCTCGAGCTCGTCGAGCCCGAAGACCCGAGCCTCGAAGCGCCGGGCCACCTCCTCGGCGCGGGCGCGCGTGCGGTTCGCGACCGCGATCTCTCGGATCCCGCGGCCCTCGAACGCCTTCAGCGTCTGGAGCCCGATCCTGCCGGCGCCGACGACGAGCGCTCGCCGCTCGCGCAGGTCGCCGAGGACACCGGCCGCGAGCGTGAGCGCCATCGTGCTCGCCGTCGCGGGATTGGTGCCGATCGCCGTCTCCGCGCGCGCTCGCCGACCGGCTGCGATCGCGCGCCGGAAGAGGAGCTCGAGCGCAGGCCCAGCCGTCCCGGCGGCGCGTGCCTCCGCGAAGGCGTCGCGGACCTGGCCGAGGATCTCGGCCTCGCCGAGGACGAGCGAGTCGAGCCCGGCAGCGACGCGAGCGAGGTGGCGCGCGACGTCGTCCCCCGAGTGGACGTACAGGTGGTCGAGGAGGAGGCCGCGCTCGACGTCGTGCGCGCTCGCGAGCGCGCGGATGAGCTCGTCCCGCGCGTCCTGGACCGTCTCCTCGAGGAGCGCGTACAGCTCGACCCGGTAGCAGGTCGAGAGCACGACGTGCTCCGCGACCGCTGGGCAGCGCGCGGCGCCCGGCCCGAGCGCGCCGAAGCGCTCCCGCAGCTCAACCGGGGCCGTGCGATGGCTGAGCCCGAGGCAGACGAGCCGATCCACGTCCCTCCGAACTCTACTCCTGGCGCGCACGAGAATGCGGGCGTGCGGATCCTCGGGATCGACGTGGGGGGGACGTTCACGGACGCGGTGCTCGTCGACCAGGGCGCCGTCCGCACCGCGAAGGTGCCCACGCGCGAGCGACAGGAGGAGTCCGTCCTCGCCGCCGCCCGGGAGGTCGGAGCAGGGGACGTCGACCGCTTCACGCACGGGACGACGATCGCGACGAACGCGCTCCTCGAGCGACGCGGTGTCCGCACAGCCTTCGTCACGAACGCAGGGTTCGAGCACCTCCTCTTCCTCCGACGGCAGGCCCGAGCGCACCTCTACCGGC
>JAVQXS010000472.1:0-1554 GCA_033578065.1 Thermoleophilia bacterium | reverse complement strand
CAGCCGTGGTAGCAGCCCTGGAACTTCACGATGTGCCGCCGACCGGTCGCGGTGCGCGCGACGCGGAGGGCGTGGAAGGTCGCCTCGCTTCCGGTCGCGGTGAGCAGCACCTTCTCGAGCGAGGGGACGCACGCGCAGAGGCGCTCGGCGAGCTCGATCTCGACGGTGGAGACGCCGACGCCCATGTTCCCGATCCGGGACGCGGCGGCGGCGACAGCACGGTCGACGTCCGGATCGTTGTGGCCGAGGAGCGGTGGTCCGAAGGCCGCGTGGTAGTCGGTGTACGTGCGGCCCCGGGCGTCCGTGAAGGTGGCTCCGCTCGTCGCCGCGACAACGAGGTCCTCGAGGCCAGGGATCCGGCGCTGACCGCTGTTCACGCCGCCGGGGATGACGGCGCGTGCCCGCTCGACGAGCGTCGCCGTGGGGTCTGCGCGCACGCTCACGTCCGGCCGTCCTGGCGGAGTCGAGCGACCACCTCGGGATCGAGGTCGACGCCGAGCCCCGGCCCCGTAGGAACGGAGACGCACCCGTCCGGCTCGAGCGGGAGCCGCTGGAGGGTGAGGGACGTGTTGATCGGGGTCTCGGCCACGCAGTACTCCTGGTAGAGAGCGTCGGGGAGGACGGCATTCACGTGGAGCGAGGCGGCCTTGATGATGCCGCTCTTCCACGCGTGCGGCACCGTCCTCACCCCGTAGCTCGCCGCGAGCTCGGCGATGCGGAGGCACTCCGTGATACCCCCGCAGCGCGTGACGTCGGGCTGCACGACGTCCACGTGGCCACGCTCGATGAGCTCGCGAAACCCCCAGCGGGTCCCGTCCTGCTCGCCGGCCGCGATCGGGATGTCAACCGCGTCCGCAAGCGCCGCGTACGCCTCGTACTCGTCCGGCTCGAAGGGCTCCTCGAGCCAGCCAACACCGAGCTCCTCGAGCCCACGGGCCGCCCGCGTGGCGCTCGCGACGTCGTCGACGTAGCCGAGGCCCGCGTCGATGAGGATGTCGACGTCGGCACCCGCCGCCTCTCGAGCAGCAGCGGCGAGTTCGACGTCGTAGCCGGGATCCCTGCCGAGCGGGCCCCAGCCGAGCTTCACGGCCGTGAAGCCCTGCGCGCGCAGCGCCGCGACCGCCGCGTACGTCTCCTCGGGGGTGTCGGGCATGAGCCGCGAGGCGTACGCGCGCACGCGCGTTCGACGCGGCTCGCCGATGAGCTCGTGGATCGGCTTGCCGAGGGCTTTCCCCTTGATGTCCCACAGCGCGATGTCGATGCCGCTCAGCGCGTGCAGGGCGATGCCGCGGCGGCCGACGAAGATCGTGCCCCGGTACAGCTTGCGCCAGAGGCGCTCGACGTCGAGGGGATCCTCGCCGACGAGGAGCGCGCGAAGCCCGAGGGCCACCGCGTGCGAGCTCTCCCCGCGGACGAGCGCGGCGACGACCTCCGGGGCGGAGTCGACCTCCCCGATCCCGGTGATCCCCTCGTCCGTGTGCACGAGGACGACGAGGTCGTCCTGGCTTCCGTCCGCGATGCGCGCGTCGACCGACGGCTGTCGGAGGACGATGG
>JAVQXS010000471.1:0-1555 GCA_033578065.1 Thermoleophilia bacterium | reverse complement strand
GCGTCGCCGCCGAGCCGGACGCGGTCGCGCCCTGCATCGCGGAGATCGACGGCGAGAAGGCGCGCTTCGACGCGCGCGACCTCACGACGCGGACGATCAACCTCGAGCTGCGGCGGCTCCTCTACGAGGAGGGGGTGAAGGAGGTCGAGGTCTTCAACCCCATGTCGCGGCACTCGCTCGGGGTCGGGATCCTCACCCGCTGCAAGATCACCTTCCACGGCTCGCTCGGCTACTTCGCGTGCGGCCTCATCGACGGCCCCGAGGTGCACATCACCGGGCGCGTCGGCTGGTCGGCGTGCGAGAACATGATGTCGGGCGTCGTCGTCGTCGAGGGGAACGCCGGCTCGCTCACGGGGGCCGCGATCCGCGGCGGCGACCTCGTCGTCAAGGGACGCGTCGGCGCGCGCACTGGCATCGACCAGAAGGGCGGGACGATCATCGTCCTTGGCTCGGCTGGGTCGATGACCGGCTTCATGATGCAGCGCGGCCGCATCATCATCTGCGGCGACGTCGGCCCTGGGCTCGGCGACTCGATGTACGACGGGACGATCTACGTCGCCGGGAAGGTGCGCTCGCTCGGCATCGACTGCATCCCGGGCGAGTGGACGGACGCCGACACGGAGCTCATCGAGCGGAAGTTCCGCATCTACGGGCTCGGCACCCCGCCCGAGTTCCAGAAGTTCGTCTGCGGCAAGCAGCTCTACAACTACGACTCCCTCGAGCCTGCGGAGAGGAAGCTGGTGATCTGATGGCCGACGAGACCGCTCCCACGAGCAAGACGATCCTCGGGCGCAGCCGGATCTTCACGCCCGAGGTCATCAACGACATCCACATGAAGGCCGAGCTCGGCCGCTACCGGATGCGCGGCTTCTCGATCTTCAAGAAGATCCCGCACTGGGACGAGCTCGTCTTCCTCCCTGGCACTCTCACCCGCTTCGTCATCGAGGGCTACCGAGAGAAGTGCGAGACGAGGACGGTCCTCGGCGCGCGCTTCGCGAAGCGGCCGCTCGAGCTCGACATCCCCATCTACATCACGGGGATGTCCTTCGGGGCGCTCTCGCTCGAGGCGAAGATGGCGCTCGCGAAGGGCGCCTCCATGGCGGGGACGGCGACCTGCTCCGGCGAGGGCGGGATGATCCCGCCGGAGCGCGACTTCTCGACGAAGTGGTACTACCAGATCATCCAGTCGCGGTACGGGTTCAACCCCCACCACCTCATGCTCGCCGACGCCGTCGAGTTCTTCATCGGCCAGGGCTGCAAGGTCGGCCTCGGCGGCCACCTCATGGGCCAGAAGGTCACCGAGCAGGTGGCGGAGATGCGCTCGCTGCCGGCCGGGATCGACCAGCGCTCGCCCGCTCGGCATCCGGACTGGCTCGGCCCGGACGACCTCTCGCTCAAGGTGCAGGAGATCCGGGAGGCGACGGACTACCAGATCCCGATCCAGCTCAAGCTCGGCGCCGCGCGGGTGTACGACGACGTCCGGATGGCGGCGAAGTGCGGTCCGGACATCATCTACCTCGATGGGGCCGAGGGCGGCACCGGCGCAGGCCCCCAC
>JAVQXS010000470.1:0-1565 GCA_033578065.1 Thermoleophilia bacterium | reverse complement strand
CGCGGAGGTCGCGTCCAGCTCGTCCCGGTTGGCGAAGGTAGCCCGGCTCGCCGAGTGCCTGAGTCGGGCAGCCCCTGAGGAGGTGCGCGTCGCCGCCTCGTACCTCTCGGGCGCGCTGCCCCAGGGAGCCGTCGGGGTCGGCTGGGCGTCGCTCCGCGACCTACCGCCGCCCGCGACGGAGCCGACGCTCGGGCTCCTCGAGACGGACGCCGCGCTGGCCCGGGTCGCGGCGGCGAGCGGGCCGGGCTCCCAGGGGAGGCGAAGGGCGGAGCTCGCGGCGCTCTTCTCCCGCGCGACGGAGGTCGAGCAGCGGTTCCTCGCCTCGCTCCTCGTCGGCGAGCTCCGCCAGGGAGCGCTCGAGGGAGCCATGGTCGACGCCGTCGCGGTGGCGGCCGACGTCCCGTCCGCGGAGGTGCGGCGGGCGCTCATGCTCTCCGGCGACCTCGGCACCACCGCTGCGGCGGCCCTCGGAGGCGGCGGAGAGGCGCTCTCCGCGATGCGGCTCACGCTCCTTCGCCCCGTGCGGCCGATGCTCGCGCAGGCGGCTGACGACCTCCGCGCGGCGTTCGGGCGGATCGCGCCTGCGCTCCTCGAGTGGAAGCTCGACGGCGCCAGGATCCAGGCGCACCGCGCCGGCGACGACGTTCGGGTCTTCACGCGCAACCTCGCGGACGTGACCGCTCGCGTACCGGAGATCGTCTCCGCTGTCCGCGAGCTTCCGCTCGCCTCCGCGATCCTCGATGGGGAGGCGATCGCGCTCGAGCCCGACGGGCGGCCTCGACCCTTCCAGGAGACGATGAGCCGCTTCGGGAGCCGCCTCGACCTCGGGCGCCTGGCGCGGGACCTCCCGCTCTCGGTGCTCTTCTTCGACGCGCTCCACCTCGACGGGGACGACCTCATCGACGAGCCAGCCCGCGAGCGCCTCCGGCGCCTCGACGCGGTCGTCCCGGAGCCCCTCCGGCTGCGGCGAGTGGAGACCGCCGAGCTGGCGGCGGCGCAGCGGTTCCTCGATGAGGCGCTCGCCCGTGGGCACGAGGGCGTCATGGTGAAGGCGCCGGAGGCGCCGTACGAGGCAGGGCGCCGCGGCGGCGCCTGGCTCAAGGTGAAGGTCGCCCGGACGCTCGATCTCGTCGTCCTCGCCGCTGAGTGGGGCCACGGACGCCGTCGCGGGAAGCTCTCGAACCTCCACCTCGGCGCTCGCGACCCGGGGAGCGGCGGCTTCGTCATGCTCGGCAAGACGTTCAAGGGGCTCACGGACGAGATGCTCGCGTGGCAGACGGAGCGCCTGCTCGAGCTCGAGGAGCGCCGCGAGGGGAACGTCGTCCACGTTCGCCCTGAAGTCGTCGTCGAGGTCGCCTTCGACGCCGTGCAGCGGAGTCCGCGCTACCCAGGCGGCGTCGCCCTTCGCTTCGCGCGGGTGAAGGGCTACCGGCCCGACAAGCGTCCTGCGGAGGCGGACACGATCGACACGGTGCGGGCGCTGCTCATGGGGAGCGCCGACGCGCCCGCCGCCTCGCCGTCGTAGACTCTCCGAGCTTCCGACGAGAGGAGGAGACGCACGTGTC
>JAVQXS010000469.1:0-1567 GCA_033578065.1 Thermoleophilia bacterium | reverse complement strand
TCTCCGTCGGCTTGAGCGCATGAAGCACCTGCTCGACCCCGATTTCGTCGCCGAGGTGTACTCCGCCAGCGATGAGGAGACCGACGCTGCGATAGCGGAAGAGATTCGCAAGATGAAGCTGCGGAATCCACAGAGGTGGCAGCTCTTCTTCGCGTCGATGCCAACGGAAACTCAGGAAATGCTCCGGGACATTGAGCGTCGGTTCGGTGTCTGACACGAGGGTCTCCCGTCGCTCGCGTCCAGTGCTCGAGGATCTCACCCCAGGCGCGCGCGTGCGCGGCGTCCTCCCTGACCGGGCTGTCACCGTCGTCGCCACCGAGTGGCACGGCACGCAGGCGCTCACGCTCACCTACCGCGACGACGAAGGGCGCCTCGGCCACGAGATCCTCTACCGCTCCGACGAGGCACGCCTCGAGATGGAGGACGAGGGCCGCGCCTGGAGCTTCGATGCCGACGGCAGGCTCTTCCGCCTCGCCTCGGAGGCGCTCCGCATCCGGCTCGCGCACCTCTTCGACCCCTACCTCGCCGTCCATACCTCGAACCTCGAGCCGCTCCCGCACCAGATCCGCGCCGTCTACGGCGACATGCTTCCCCGGCAGCCGCTCCGCTTCCTGCTCGCCGACGATCCCGGGGCAGGGAAGACGATCATGGCTGGGCTCCTCATCAAGGAGCTCATGATCCGCGGCGACGTCCGCCGGTGCATGGTCGTCGCCCCGGGGAACCTCGTCGAGCAGTGGCAGGACGAGCTCGCGCTCAGGCTCGGGCTCGAGTTCGAGATCATCACGCGCGAGACGATTGAGACCTCGCGCAGCGGGAACCCGTTCGCGGAGAGGAACCTCGTCATCTGCCGCCTCGATCAGCTCTCGCGGAACGACGACGTCCAGGCTCGGCTCGAGCAGACCGACTGGGACCTCGTCGTCCTCGACGAAGCCCACAAGATGTCGGCGCGCTTCTACGGCTACGAGGTGAAGGAGACGAAGCGCTACCGCCTCGGCCGCCTCCTCGGCGCCATCACGCGCCACTTCCTCCTCATGACGGCCACGCCGCACGCGGGGAAGGCGGAGGACTTCCAGCTCTTCCTGGCGCTCCTCGATCAGGACCGCTTCGAGGGGAGGCCTCGGAACGGCGCGACCGGACTCGACGCGCAGGGCCTCATGCGACGCATGCTCAAGGAGGAGCTCGTCACCTTCGAGGGGAGGCCGCTCTTCCCCGAGCGGCGCGCGTACACGGTGACGTACGAGCTCTCACCGGAGGAGGCGTTGCTCTACTCGCGCGTCACCGACTACGTGCGCGAGGAGATGAACCGCGCCGACCGGCTGAAGGCCGAGGGCGAGGGCCGCCGCGGCAACGTCGTCGGCTTCGCGCTCACCGTCCTCCAGCGCCGGCTCGCGTCCTCGCCCGAGGCGATCTACCAGTCGCTCCGCCGGCGCCGCGAGCGGCTCGAGACCCGCCTGAACGAGGAGCGCCTTGCCCGGCGAGCGGCAGAGGCGACGCTCGACCTCACGTCTGGCCTCGAGGCCCCCGAGCTGGAGGAGGTCGAGGAGCTCCCCGATGCCGAGCTCGAGGA
>JAVQXS010000468.1:0-1580 GCA_033578065.1 Thermoleophilia bacterium | reverse complement strand
AGACACGGTGGCGCGAGCGATCGAAGCTGAGAAGCGAGAGCTTGCGGCCGGCGAGCTCGACGACGACGGCGAGTGAGCGAAGCGCTCCTAGAGGCGCTGCTCAAGGAGCGCGAGAAGCAACAGATCCGCGAAGAGGCGGAGGCGCTCTCCCGTTCGTACCTCGATTTCGTGCGCGCCGCCTGGCCGACGATCAAGCCGGACGAGCAGTTCATGAGCAACTGGCATCTTTATGCCGTAGCCGCGCATCTTGAAGCAGTCAGCCGCGGCGAGATCACGCGCCTCCAGGTGTGGGTGCCACCGGGGAGCATGAAATCGCTGCTCGTGACGGTGTTCTGGCACCCCTGGGAGTGGACGACGCGTCCCGGCCTGCGCTACTGGACGGCCTCCTACGAGACACGGCTGTGCGGCCGCTTCTCGGCGCTCGCCCGCTCGGTGATGATGCACCCCTGGTACCAGGAGCGCTGGGGTCACATGTTCTCGTTCACGCGCGAGGCCGAGCACTACTACGAGAACGACCGGGGTGGCTCGCGGCTCGCCACCTCTCCGACCACGACGGGGACGGGCGAGCACGGCCACCGCATCATCATCGACGATCCGGTGTCCGCTCGGGCGGCCGACCCGTCGGTCACCGGCGGCCTCGACTTCAAGGCGATGCTGCAGATCGCGAACGAGTGGTACGCGTCGACCGTCGTCTCGCGAGGCATCGACTCGGAGGCCTACGGCAAGCACGCTCGCATTCTCGTCATGCAGCGCTTGCACGAGAACGACCTGGCGGCGAACCTCTTGGAGATCGAGGAGTGGACGGTGCTCTGCCTGCCGGAGCGCTACGAGCCGGCGCACCCCTACGCGTGGAGGAAGGAGAGGGTGCATCCGGCCGTGCGACTCCCGCCCGAGCTTCGCGACGGCGATCCGCGGGTCGAGGGCGAGCTTCTCTGGCCGGCTCGGCGGGACGAGGCAGAGTCGGACGCGATGGCACGGCACCTGCGCTACCGCGCCGCGGGACAGCTCCAGCAGCGCCCCGCGGTACGGGAAGGAGAGATCCTCAAGCGCGATTGGTGGCGCTTCTACGACCCACGCATCCGCGCGAAGGAGGAATGGCACCGCCTTCCCGATTTCTCGCTCGTCGTCGTATCCGTCGACACGCCGCTCAAGGACAAGGAGTCGAACGACCTCGTGGCGATCCAGTGCTGGGGGGTGAAGGGGGCAGACCGCTACCTCCTCGACCTCCGCAAGGGGCACATGAACTACTCCGCCTGCAAGCGGCAGGTGCGCGAGATGACGCAGTGGGCACGGCGCATCTGGCGGCAGGCAGCCCACTACGTCCTCATCGAGAACGCGGGCTACGGCGTCGAGCTCATCCTCGATCTCAAGCGCGAGGTGTCGGGCGTGCTCAAGGTCACGCCCACCCAGGAGGGAGACAAGGTGATGCGCGCGGAGGCAGCCTCCGCCGACATCGAGTCAGGCAACGTGTTCCTGCCCGGACACGGGCCGCCGTGGCAGCCGGCGCTCGACGAGGCTCGCTGCCCCGCCGAGATCGCCGATTTCATCGCAAGCTGCGCCGTCTTCCCGAACGGCACCCA
>JAVQXS010000467.1:0-1587 GCA_033578065.1 Thermoleophilia bacterium | reverse complement strand
ACGCTCCTCTTGCTCTTCACCTCCCGGGTGTTCGGGTGGGTGCCGCCGCTCACGTACGTCTCCCCGCTCGACGACCCCGTGCAGAACCTCGCGCAATTCGCGCTGCCGGCGATCGCGCTCTCGGTCTTCCCGCTCGCGATCATCATGCGCATGGTGCGGACGACGATGCTCGAGGTGCTGGGGCAGGACTACATCCGCACCGCGCGCGCAAAGGGTGTCCCGCGGCGGAAGGTCGTCTCCAGGCACGCGCTCCGGAACGCGCTCATCCCGGTCGTCACGATCATCGGCTTCGAGGTCGGTGTCCTGCTCGGAGGGGCCGCCATCATCGAGGTCATCTTCGGCCTCCCTGGCGTGGGCAACACGCTCCTCCAAGCCGTCTTCGGTCGCGACTACCCGCTCATCCAGGCCGCGACGATGCTCATCGCCGTCACCTTCATCGTCGCCAACCTCGTCGTGGACGTGCTCTACGGCGTGCTCGACCCGAGGATCTCGCAGACGTGAGCAGGCGGCTCGTCCCCGAGGGCCCCGGCCCCGAGGCGGTCGGCGAGCCTGTCGTGCCTACCGTGCGCAAGCCGCTCCTCGGTCGGTGGGCGAACCCGATCGGCCTCGTCGGCGCGGCCATCGTCGGCTCCATGATCCTCGTCGCCCTCTTCGGGAAGCTCGTGTGGACCGTCGATCCCGACGCGCAGGCGTACGAGCGCCTGCTCGCTCCGAGCCTCGCCAACCCGATGGGCACGGACGAGCTCGGGCGGGACATCCTCGCGCGCATCATCCACGGCGCCCGCGTCTCGCTCCAAGTCGGCTTCATCGCCGTCGGGATCGCTGCCGTCTTCGGGACGGCGCTCGGGCTCCTCGCCGGCTACTACAAGGGCGTCACCGACGGGATCCTCATGCGCCTCGTCGACATCATGTTCTCGATCCCCGGCCTCGTGCTCGCGATCCTCATCGCCGGCCTCCTCGGGCCCTCGCGACGGAACGCGATGATCGCGATCGGGATCATCCTCGTGCCCGCCTTCGCGCGCGTCATGCGTGGCGCGGTGCTCGAGGTCATGGGCTTCCCCTTTATCGAGTCCGCCCGCGCGCTCGGCGCTCCCGGCTTCCGCATCATGCGTCAGCACGTCCTGCCGAACGTCGTCCCGCCACTCATCGTGCTCGTGACCGTCTACCTGTCGGTGGCGATCCTCGCGGAGGCAGCGCTCAGCTTCCTCGGCCTGGGGACGCAGCCACCGGAGGCGTCCTGGGGCTCGATGCTCAACACCTCGCGCGCGTACCTCGACTTCGCGCCCTGGTACTCGATCTTCCCAGGCGCTGCGATCATGGTCGTCGTTCTCGGATTCAACTTCCTCGGCGACGGCCTGCGGGACATCCTCGATCCGCGGCTCGGTCCTGTCGTCGGTGGGCTTCCCGACGCGAAGAAGTAGACGGGGGCGAGCGGGTTCGATGCTCGACGTCCTCATCCGCCGCGGCTCGGTCATCGACGGGAGCGGTGGCCCGGCCTTCGTCGCCGACATCGCGATCGAGGACGGTCGCATCGTCGAGGTGGGATCGCTCGGCGAGGGCGCGAGCGCGGAGACGATCATCGACGCT
>JAVQXS010000466.1:0-1590 GCA_033578065.1 Thermoleophilia bacterium | reverse complement strand
GCTCGACGGTGACGACAGGTTCCCACCCTAGTCGGGCTGGATCCTGCACGCGGATGAGGCGCGGCGCCTCGGAGCCGCAATCGAAGACGGCGTAGAGCCAGAAGTCCTCGCCGAGCCGCTGGGCCGTCCGGTACTCGTTCGAGGTGAGCGAGATGGGGCCGAGGGACGCCCGTCCCTTCACCTCGATGAACCGCACGCCGACGTCGCCGCGTCGGCGAGAGAGGATGTCGAAGCCGCGGTTCTCCTTCGAGATGTCTTCGGGCTCCCAGCCGTTTGACTCCTCGAAGGCCATCGCTTCGCGCATGGCGATCGCCTCGATCACGGGATCCCTCACCATCGGGGCGAACGCGCCCTCCCGGTCCGGGTGTGGGAGCACCCACGCACTTCCGAGGTGGCGGAGGTCGGCGAGCGCGAGCTGCCACTGCTTCGCGAGCTCCTCACGACGTTGCTCCAGGCGAGCGTTCAGCTCATCGAGCCTCTCCTCGGCTTGCGAGAGGCGTCCTGCGGCACCCTCTTCGCCACGTGCCGCCTGCTCCACGAGGTCCCCGACCTGGATCTGCAGGCGGTCGATGAGGGTGTTCAGCGAGAGCTCGACGTGGCGCGAGATCGTCTCGACCTCCTGCTGACGCTGCTCTTGCACCTCCTCGAGGAACCCCGCAAGCGCACTCTCCACGAGGAACCGCTCGGACTCCTCGCGAGAGCCGACCGCGATCGGCGGGGGAGCTCCGACGCCGGGGCTGAGATCGAGGAGGACCGTCGGCTGGCGAAGCTCGAACCCCCCGCTTGTCGCCTCGACGACGAAGAGCCGACGATGGAGCGTCTGTCCCGTGCCGTCCTTGATCGAGCAGTCGTAGACGTCGAGGCGGGCGGGCTCCTCACGGTGGAGGTCGAAGAAGACGGCCCCCCTCCGGAGGTCGTCCTGCGAGCGGCGCCACACCTCCTCGCGCACGGACTCAAACAGGGGGTGGCCCGGTGTGACCCACTCGAGCGTCGGCTCCTGCTCGAGGACCTCGCGCGCGAAGGCGATGCGGCGGTACTCGCGGCCGAGGCGGCCGTAGCGGGGCTCGAGCGCACGGCCGACGTCGAGGAGCTGCCGTGGCAGGCGACCGACCCGCGCGATGAACGGGCGCTCGCGCTTGGGGGCGATCCCGGCGATCGGCCCACCCTCGAGGAAGAACTCCTCGACGACCTCCGGGACTAGGCGACGCTCCTTCGCCTCGGCGCGCCTGCCGATGAGCTCAGCGAGGTTGAGCTCCCTGCGCGCTAACCCCTCGAGCGCCGAGGTAGTAATCTTTGCGAACTTCTCGCGATCGACCTCCTCCACGATCCGCTCGAGCATCTCGTCGCTGCTGATCCGTCCCGCGTAGTGGTCGCGCAGGAGCCGCTCGACGAAGTTCGCGGGCACGACCTCGCCGACGACGTCGAACACCTGCTCGGAGCCGAGCTCGCGCCGGATCTCATCGAGCCTGTCGAGGAGCTTCTCGAGGACGCGGCCTTCGCGCGTGTTCCGGGCAACGAAGTTGAAGATGAGGCAGTCGCGCTCCTGCCCGTAGCGGTGGATGCGGCCGATCCGCTGCTCGAGCCGCATCG
>JAVQXS010000465.1:0-1596 GCA_033578065.1 Thermoleophilia bacterium | reverse complement strand
CTGGACGAGGATGCCGTCCACGTCCTCGTCGGCGTTCAGCTCGGCGATGAGGGAGAGGACGGCCTCCTGCGAGGTCTCCGCCGGGAGGCGGTGATCCCGCGAGGCGATTCCCGCCTCGTGCGAGGCCTCGTGCTTCGCGCCGACGTACACGTGGGAGGCTGGGTCGTCGCCGACGAGGATCGTCGCGAGGCAGACGGGACGCCCGAACGCGCGCACTTCCTCGGCCACCTCCGCGCGCACCTTCGCCGCGAGCGCCTTCCCGTCGATCCGGACTGCCGTCATCGGGGCCAAACCCTAGTCGGAGGCGCGCGCGCCGAGTCGCGAGAACCGCACCGCCCCTCTCGCCGCCTTCGCCCCGCCCGCGCGAGTAGCCTGCAGCTGTGGAGCGCACTCTCATCCTCGGCGGCGGCTTCGGCGGGATCGCGGCTGCCACCGAGCTGAAGCGGCTCCTCGGCGACGAGCACGAGGTCGTGCTCGTCGACCGCGCGGAGTCGTTCGCGATGGGGCTCCGCAAGCTCTGGGAGCTCGTCGGGCAGGCGACCATCGCCGAGGGCAGCCGATCACGCGCGCTCCTCTCCGCGCACGGCATCCGCGTCGTGCGCGGCGAGATCTCCTCGATCGACCCCTCCGCGCGCTCGGCGGTCGTCGACGGCGAGACCCTCCACGGCGACCACCTCGTGGTCGCGCTCGGCGCAGTCTCGCGGCCGGATCTCGTCCCCGGCCTTGCCGAGCACGGCCACGACCTCTGGACGGCGGCCGGCGTGCCCGCGGCGGCGCGCGCCCTCCGGGACTTCGACGGCGGCCGCATCGTGATTCTCGTCGCCGGCGCTCCGTATCCCTGTCCACCCGCTCCCTTCGAGTGCGCCTTCCACGTCGACGAGCACCTGCGCGGGCGGAGCCTCCGCTCGCGCGCCGAGCTCGAGGTGGCGACGATCCAGCCGATCCTCATGCCGAACGCAGGGCCCGAGGGGTCGGCCTGGATGGCGGCGAGGCTCGCGGAGCGGGGCATCGGCCATCGGGCGGGAGTAGCGCTGCGGCACGTCGAGGCCGGCCGGGTCGTCGCCGAGGACGACGAGATCCCCTTCGACCTCCTCCTCGCCGTCCCGCCCCACCGGGTGCCCGACGTCGTCGCCGCCAGCGGCCTCGTCGCGGAGCACGGCTGGGTCGCCGTCGACCGCGGGACGCTCGCGACGTCGTTCGAGAACGTCTACGCCGTGGGCGACGTCACCCTCATCCCCCTGCCGAGCAAGCTCCCCCTCCCGAAGGCGGGCGTGACCGCCGAGCTCGAGGGCCTACGCGTCGCGCGGGCCATCGCTGCCTCGGTCCGGGGGGAGCCCGAGCCCGCGCCCTTCTCCGGCCGCGCGACCTGCTTCGTCGAGATGGGTCGGGGGCTCGCTGCCCGCATCGACGCAGAGTTCTTCGCGGAACCGGCACCGCGGATCGAGATCGCCGAGCCGAGCGCGGCCCTCGGGGCGGAGAAGCGCGCCTTCGAGCGGGAGCGCCTCGCGCGCTGGTTCGGTGGCTGAGTCGACCCGGGTGCGCCGAACAGAGAAGAGGCGCCGAGCGGACTCGAACCGCTGTACTCGTCAAAGCGCC
>JAVQXS010000464.1:0-1597 GCA_033578065.1 Thermoleophilia bacterium | reverse complement strand
AGATGACGGGCGGGTTCAGGCACTCCTCGATCGTCGTCCAGATGGAGAAGGTGGGGGCGAACTCGTAGCCCTCGACGACGAGGTTCGCCCCGTCACGAACGCCGACCTCGTCGATCTCCGAGAAGAGCTCGTCGGCCGCGAAGCGGGCGAAGACGTCCGAGAGGCCGGGCTCGACGCCGATGCCGAGGAGCGCGAGGAGGCCTGCGGACTCCCACTCCGGAGCGCGCGCAAGCTGGCGGTCGCCGAGCTTCACGTACGTCTCCTCGTACGGGCGCTCGGGGTGCGGCTCGGAGAGCGACAGCGCCAGGTCGAGGTAGGTCGTCCGCGTCCGCAGGCACGCGTCGAAGATCGGGAGGTCGAACACGGGGTCGACGGCGACGAGGACGGCGTCGGCCTCCGTCTCTCGGATGAGGCGAGCGACGTCCTCGGTGCTCGACGCGTCGACGCGGTGAGCGCTGAAGCGCGGGTCGTCGAGCGCTGCCACCACCGCCTCCGGCCGCGCCCGGTCGACATCCGCGAGCGCGCAGCGCTCGAAGAACGAGCGGCGCTGGGCGATCGCGGCGAAGGCCGAGCCGACGCCACCCGTTCCCACGACGAGGATGCGCACGGTCAACGTGTTCTACATGACAAGCGCGCCTGCAGGGCGATACGCTCATGGGGAGCGATCTCGGAACGGAGGTGGAGATGAGCGTCGCAGTCACCCAGCAGAAGATGTTCATCGGAGGCGAGTTCGTCGACTCCGTCTCCGGCGAGACGATGGAGGTGCTCAACCCCGCCACGGGCGAGACGATCGCCGAGGTGCCCCGTGGGACCGCGGAGGACGTGGAGCGGGCGGTCGAGGCGGCGAAGAAGGCGTGGGACGAGTGGCAGACGAAGACGCCGAAGGATCGGATGGAGCTCCTGCTCAAGCTCGCGGAGGTCATCGACGAGCACGCGGAGGAGCTCGCCCGGCTCGAGTCGCGGAACGTCGGCAAGCCGTGGTGGGTCGCGGTCGACGAGCCCGGGGTGATGTCGGACAACCTCCGGTTCTTCGCGGGGGCGGCTCGCAACCTCGAGGGGAAGGCGGCGACCGAGTACGTCGCGGGCTACACGTCGATGATCCGGCGCGAGCCGCTCGGGATCGTCGCCGGCATCTGCCCCTGGAACTACCCGCTCTTCATGGCGGTGTGGAAGATGGGGCCGGCGCTGGCCGCAGGGAACGTCCAGATCCTCAAGCCCGCGGAGCAGACGCCGCTCACCCTCCTGCGCTTCGTCGAGCTCGCCCAGGAGATCATCCCGCCGGGCGTCCTCCAGGTCGTGACCGGCGACGGGGTGCCCGTCGGCGATGCGCTCGTCCGGCACCCGGACATCGCGCTCGTCTCGCTCACGGGCGACACGGCGACGGGGAAGATCGTGGCGGCGAACGCCGCGCAGACGGTGAAGCGCGTCCACCTCGAGCTCGGCGGGAAGGCGCCGATGGTCGTCCTCGACGACGCCGACCCGGCGACGGTGGCGGAGGCGATCAAGATCGGCGGCTACTTCAACTCCGGCCAGGACTGCACCGCCTCCTCGCGCATCCTCGTCAGCCAGCGGATCTACGACGACGTCCTCTCGGAGA
>JAVQXS010000463.1:0-1606 GCA_033578065.1 Thermoleophilia bacterium | reverse complement strand
CGCGGACGTCAGCCTCCACCGTCTCCATGCCGGTGACCTCTCGGGTCGCGAGATCGACCCCGACGAGCTCGACGCCGGAGCGCAGGAGCGCCCCCAGGTACGCCGGCTCGGCGAACGCGTAGCCGACCTCGAGCAGGCGCCCTTCGGGCAGGAGCCGGGAGAGCACCCACGGGATCTCCACGACGCGCTCGTCGGTCGCCGCCGGCGCCTGGAGCCAGCGGATCCGCTCGCCGCGGGCGCGCGCGCCGAGCCCGAGCGCGACCGCGTCGTCGAGCTCTCGCACGCGCGCGTGCTCGACGCTCGAGACGAGCTCGTGGACGAGCGTCGCGCGCGAGAGCGTCCCCTCGGCGAGCTTGCGCAGCGCGCGCTCCCGCGCCTCTCCGTCCGGAGGCCGTCGGAGCACCTCCCGGAAGAGGCGCTCGACGAGCTCCTCGTCCGGCTCCGCGTACGCGTCGAGCTCCGCCTGGACGCGAGGATCCACGCTACTCGGGGTACTCGTAGAAGCCACGCCCCGCCTTGCGGCCGAGCCGACCGGCGGCGACGTACTGGCGGAGGAGCGGGCAGGGAGCGTACCTCGGGTCTCCGAGCCCCTCGTGGAGCACCTCCATGATGGCGACGCACGTGTCGAGACCGATGAGGTCGGCGAGCGCGAGCGGCCCCAGCGGGTGCGCGAACCCGAGCCGCGCGATCGTGTCGATCGCCTCGGCGTCGGCGACCCCCTCCATGAGCGCGTACGCCGCCTCGTTCAGGAAGGGCATGAGGATGCGGTTCGAGACGAAGCCGGGGTAGTCGCGACCCTCCGCAGGCACCTTCCCGAGGTCGCGCGCGAGCGCGACGATCGCCTCGGCCGTCTCCTCGGAGGTCTGGAGGGCGCGGACGACCTCGACGAGCCGGAGCACCGGTACGGGGTTGAAGAAGTGCATGCCGATGACCCGCTCGGGACGACGCGTCGCGGCGGCGAGCGTCGTGATCGGGATCGAGGAGGTGTTCGACGCGAGGATCGCCTCCGGCGGCAGGATCGCGTCCGCGCGCGCGAAGAGCTCGCGCTTCACAGCCGGATCCTCGACGACCGCCTCGATGAGGAGGTCGGCGGGGACGAGGTCGTCCACGGGCTCGATGCGCGCGAGCACCTCCCTCGGCTCGGGCCCTCCCTTCTCCGCGAGCTTGGCGAGGCTCCGCTCCATCGTCGCGAGGGCGCGCTCCACCGCCTGCGGCACGGCGTCGTGGAGCGAGACCCGGCGCCCGGACGCGGCGACGACCTGCGCGATTCCGCCCCCCATCTGCCCGGCGCCGACGACGAGGACGTGCGCGAACCTCACGCGGGGAGTATCCCCGACCTCAGCTTTCGGGCGCTCGGGGAGCGCCCGGGAGCTCCGGGCGCGAGCCCCGCTTCAGCCGGTAGAAGGCGAGCGCGAGGACGAGGGCGAGGATGACGGCGCCGATCGCGACCTTGATCGGCCCCCCGCGCGGCTCCCCTCCGACCATGACGAGCGGCCCCGGCTCGACGACGCTGCACGCGGTCGCGAGCCAGGCGCCGTCGGGCGCGCGCGCGAAGCGGAGCTCGACGGCGCGGTCGAGCTCGAGGCGCACGTCGCAGTCCGTGCCG
>JAVQXS010000462.1:0-1618 GCA_033578065.1 Thermoleophilia bacterium | reverse complement strand
ACCGAGGTAGTGGAACTCTCCGACCGCCGTGTACCCCGCGGCCCGCATCTCCCGGAACGTCCGCTCGTACTCGACGCGCACGGAGACGGAGGTCTGGCGCCGGGCCTCTGCGAGCATCGTCTCGCGCCACGCCCAGAAGTCTCCTCCTGCGGCCCGCCCCCGGAGAGCGCGCTGGAAGGTGTGCGTGTGGACGTTCACGAAGCCCGGGAGCGAGAGCAGGTGCACGGACGGCGACGCTACCAGCGCGTAGGGTGTCCCTGTGACCTGGGAGGACGCGCGGCGCTCGATCCCGAACGCGCTCACGATCGCTCGGTTCCTCGCCATCCCGGCGTTCCTCTGGCTCTACGTGCGCGCAGGCGAGGGCCCGGCGTGGGGGGCGGGGGTCTTCTTCGCAGCCGCTGCGCTCACCGATCAGCTCGACGGGTACCTCGCCCGCCGCTGGCGGGTCGAGTCGACCTTCGGGAAGGTTGCCGACCCGCTCGCCGACCGGCTCATGATCGGCACGGCTGCGATCGCCATGTGGGCGACCGGACGGATCCCGCTCCTCGCGGCCGCGATCGTCGTCGCGCGCGATCTCGCCCTCGTCGTCGGCTACCGGGCGCTCGCGCCTCGCGGGCTCGTGCTCGAGGTGACGCAGCTCGGGAAGGTCGCCACGTGGATCCTCTACGCCGCCCTCGCTCTCGTCCTCGTGACGGAGGAGGGGACGAGCTGGACGCTCGCTCTCCTCTGGCTCGGCATCGGCCTCGCGGTCGCGGCGGGCGCCCAGTACGTCGCGCGAGCGATCGCGCTCGTGCGCGCGCGGGGGAGGGAGATGCTCGTCGACGGCGAACCCTCGGAGAAAGGCTCAAGCTGAGGTTGACCCCTCGGACGGCTTGCTGCTTTACTCAGGTGACCTACGAGGAAAGGCGATCGGTGGAACCCCTTCCCGACCTCTCGACGCTGAGCGACGACGAGCTCCGGGCGATGATCCGCGAGCTCGAGAAGGAGGAGGACGAGATCTCCTTCCGGCGACGCGTCCTCCACGGGCGGATCGACATCCTGCGGGCCGAGCTCGTCGCGCGGCTGCGAGAGCAGGTGAGCGCGGGCGAGGCGAAGCTCGCGGACGTCGAGCGGCTGAGCGAGATCCTCGCGGCGAAGGCGGCGCCGAAGGCAGACACGTGAGCGGCGCGCGTGCCCGGCTCGGGTCCGCGGGGAGACGAGCATGAGCCACGTGTACTGCCCCCAGTGCGGCTTCCAGAACCCCGAGGCGGCGAACTACTGCTCCCGCTGCGGGGCGCTCCTCGCTCGGGATGCGGGAGGGGAGACGACGCTGAGCTTCGACGTGGAGGGAGCGGGGGAGGATGCCGAAGCCCGGCCCGGCGCGCTCGGCATCGCCGGACCGGCGCTCGTCGTGCGCTCCGGAGGGGGGATGGCCGGCCAGTCGTTCCACCTCCCGGAGGGCCCGACCCTCATTGGGCGCTCGCCGGAGTGCGATGTCTTCCTCGACGACGTGACCGTGTCCCGCCGACACGCCGAGCTCGTGCGGGAGGGAGAGACGTTCACGATCCGCGACCTCGGGAGCCTCAACGGGACGTACGTCAACCGTCGGAGGATCGAGTCTGCTGTCCTCGCCGATGAC
>JAVQXS010000461.1:0-1619 GCA_033578065.1 Thermoleophilia bacterium | reverse complement strand
GGAGCGGACGGCCGCCGTCGCCGCCCGGGGCGCCTCGTGGCCGCGAACGACCGGCGTCGCGTGCCAGACGGAGGCCTTGCGCTCGAACTGCGCCTGCGTGCGGAGGGGGAAGTGGAGAACCTCGATCGGGTACCAGCCTCGGAGCGGAATCAGGTCCGTGCCTTCGACCGCGTGGTTGCCCCTTCCCACCTTCACGTCCGCGCGGGCTCGGTGGACGACCTTCGTGTTCGGCCGCCAGGGGCTGAGCGGGTCGTTGATGGGTGCGGTCGGGGAGAGGCGAACGGTCATGCGCTCGGCGAAGAAGGAGCCGTCGTCGGGCCGCGGCACGAACGGCCGCCAGAACGCCCGCACGACGCCGTAGCGCGCCGGGATGACCTCGAGCACGTCCTTGAGTGAGCTCCCGCGCGGCCACCAGAACTCGTCGGCGTCGCTCGCGAACACCCAGTCGGCGCCGTGCTCGGTCGCCGCCAGCCGGGCCATGCGCGTCCGCCACTGCGCCTCGTGGTAGTCGCCCGTCTCCCTCAGCAAGCGGAGGACGCCCTCGCGCTCGTACCTCCGCAGCACGTCCGTCGTCCCGTCCGTGGACGCGTGGTCGGTCGCGATGACGAAGTCGACGCCCGCATTCAGATGGAAGGCGAGCTGCGCGTCGATGACGTCGACCTCGTCGCGCGCTACGAGCGTCATGACGAGCTTCATCGCGGGCCAAGCCTATCGCCGCGTGGCCCGAGGAGACCGACGGCAGCGAGGAGCGCGAACGCCGGCACGACCGGCATCGCGTACTCAGCTGCTGCTGGCAGCCCGAGCGCCGACACGAGGAGCACGACGACAGCGGAGCCCGAAAGGACGAGAGCGATGCGAGCGTCGCGGGGCCGACGCCAGCCGACGGCGACGAGCCCGATCGCGAGCCACAGGACGGGGGGCGGAAACCGGTACGCCACCTGGTTGAGCCGATGACCGAGCGCCGCGTTCCCCGACCGGTCTGGCAGACGCCCGACGAGCCACCCGATCTCCCGATCGACACGCGCCGCGCGCACCGCGTCCTCGGGGTCACGGAAGACGAGCCGGTGCTCGGTCGGAGACGACCACACCTCCCGGATGCGGTTGTCAGGCGTCGACACCCAGAGCGCCTGGTGCGAGCTCGGGATCAGCTCTCCCTCGGAAGGCTTCGGGAGCACACGCCCGCCGACGACGATCGTCTCCCCCTTCCGGGCCTCGTCGCGGGTTGAGCCCCCGTGCTCGCTCCCTCCTCGCCGCGAGACGACCACGTAGGCGGGGATGCGAAGAAGCTGCCACATCGTCCGTGCCACCCCTGCGAAGTACGCTCGTGGATGTGCGCGCACCGCCTCGATCCCCGCCTCCCGCAGGACGCGGTACTCGGAGTCCCAGCCGAAGACGCGGTCGGAGAGCGACGCGACGTCCTCGAGCATGCGGGGGCTGCCCGCCGAGAAGAACGTCTCGAGATCGATGCCGTACGAGCGGTACGGCTCCTCGACGAGGAGGGCACGCTCGACCGCCTCGGCGGCGGCGCCTGGCAGGCGCGCAAGGCCCGCCTCAAGGAGCGGCTGCGGGAGATCGCCGACCGGCTGATCCGCGTCGCCGCCGAGCGCGAGCTGCGCGCC
>JAVQXS010000460.1:0-1623 GCA_033578065.1 Thermoleophilia bacterium | reverse complement strand
TGGGCGAGGACCGCCGCCTCGCCCGCGCCTCGAGGGAGCGCCCGAGGAGGATGAGCGTCGTGATCACGCCGGCGACCTCGAAGTACACGTGCGCGCCCTCGAGGAGGAGGAGCGCGACGACCGACCAGCCCCACGCGGCGAGCGTCCCGATGGAGATGAGCGTGTCCATCGTCGCCGTCCGGCGGCGTGCGTTCGCGAGCGCAGCTCGGTGGAAGCCCGCGCCTGCCCACAGGACGACGGGCGTCGCGAGCGCGAGCGCGACCCACTCCCATCCGGGGAAGCGGAGCGGCTCGAGCATCGAGATCGCGACGAGCGGGCCGGTCAGCGCAGCCGAGAGGAGGAGCCGGCGGCGCTGGCTCGGCGCGCGAGCCTCCTCGTCTGTGGCCCCGGAAGCCGGACGCGCGCGATAGCCGGCGGCGGCGACTGCCTCCAGGAGGTCCTCGAGCCGCGCCTGTCGAGGATCGTACGCGACTGCCGCCCGCTCGGTCGCGACGTTCACCGATGCCTCGACGCCATCGAGCGCGTTGAGCGTGCGCTCGATCCTCGCCGCGCAGGCGGCGCACGTCATCCCCTCGAGCGCGAGCTCGACTCGCTGCCGCGCCCCGGCAGACCTCGTCGCGCTCACGCCGCCTCGTAGCCAGCCTTCGCGATCGCCGCCCGCAGCGCTCGGTCGTCGAGCGACGGGCCCCGAACGGTCACGAGCTTCGTCTCGAGGTCGACCTCGACCTCATCGACGCCCTCGACGGAGCCGATCTCCTCGCGAATGGCCCGCGCGCAGCTCACGCAGTGCATCGCCGGCACCTCGTAGCGCACCGTCTCGCGCACCTCGACCTCCTCGCTCATATACCCCCGTAGGGTATCTGACGCGATCGGTGGCGAGCTCCGGAGACGGCTCAGAGGCCCTCGATGCGGGAGGCGCCGACGATCGTCTCCCGCCCGTCCGCGAAGCGGACGAGCGCCTTCCCCTTCCCGTCGTAGTCGGGCGACCAGACGACGACGACGGCGTCCTCGCCGAGCACGCGGCAGCGACGCCCGTCCTCGGGCTCGAGGCCGCGCCAGAAGCGGACGAAGGGGTTTCGCTCCCACTCCCTGCCGATCGTCGTCTCCTCCGTGTGGCCCGGGAGGACGCGCGTCTCGTGCGGGAGCTGCATGAGGACCTCCATCACCGAGCGCCGCACCTCGTCGGCGGACCCGCCTCCCACCGCATCTCGGAAGAGCGTGTCTCCCGTGAAGCAGAGCCCGCCGACGACGAAGGAGACCCCGTCGTCGGAGTGCCCGGGGGTCGCGAGCGCCTCGACCCGCAGATCCCCAACCTCGACCCCGCCCGACGTCACCTCGAGCCCAAAGCGCCGTACGAGCTCCTCGTTCCCCGCGACGTGATCCTCGTGGCCATGCGTGACGAGGAGGTGCGTCGGCGTGAGCCGCTCGCGCTCGACGACCGCGAGGAGCGGCTCGAGCGGCGCGCCGCTGTCGACGAAGACGGCAATGCCCCCCGGAGCGTCGCCGACGACGTACGCGTTCGAGAGCCAAGCGGGGTGCAGGCTTCGGGCGACGATCACGAGCGGATCGTACGCACGCCGTCCTGCCGGGGTGCGAGAATCGCGGGCGACCTCGACCCAGGGA
>JAVQXS010000459.1:0-1624 GCA_033578065.1 Thermoleophilia bacterium | reverse complement strand
TCCCCGACGAGGCCGATCCGCCCCGCGATCGCCTCGGCCGTGTAGCCGCTGTCGCCGGTGACCATGAGCACGCGGATCCCTGCCGCCCGGCAGCTGGCGACGGCTGCGGCCCCCTCGGGCCTGGGCGGATCGAGCATGCCCACGAGGCCGAGGAGCTCGAGCTCCCGCTCGACCTCGTCCGGGCTCTCGATGCCCTCGGGGAGGATCCTGCGGGCAAGGGCGAGCACGCGGAGCGCTCCCCGCTCCATCTCCTCGGCCACGGCGAGCGCCCGCTCCTGCTCGTCCTGGCTCGCGGTCGTGCGCGGGACGACGACCTCGGGAGCACCCTTCACGTAGGCGACCCGCGTGCGCCCCGCGAGGTGGATCGTCGCCATCCGCCTTCGGGTTGGGTCGAACGGGATCTCCTCGAGGCGAGGGCGACGAGCCGCCTCCGCCTCGTGGCGCAGCCCTCCCTTCTCGGCGAGGACGACGAGCGCGGCCTCCGTCGGATCGCCCACGATCTCGACGCCCTCGGGCCCGCTCGTCAGCCGCGCGTCGTTGCAGAGGAGGGCGCAGCGGAGGAGCTCGCGCAGCGGCCGAGGGTCGGCCACGCGACCCTCCCGGAGGAAGCGGCCGAACGGCTCGTAGCCCGCCCCCTCGACCTCGAACCAGCCCTCGCGCGGCGACCAGACGCGCTCGACCGTCATCTCGTTCTCCGTCAGCGTTCCCGTCTTGTCGGCGCAGATGACCGTCGTCTCGCCGAGCGTCTCGACCGCGGAGAGCCGGCGCACGAGCGCGTTCCGCCGGGCCATCCGCTGCGTGCCGAGGGCGAGCGCGAGCGTCACCGTGGGGAGGAGCCCCTCGGGCACGTTCGCCACCGTCACTCCGACAGCGAAGACGAGGCGCTCCTCAAGCCCCATCCCGAGCAGACCGGCGACGAGGAAGAAGAGCGAGCCGAGCCCGACGGAGACGACCGCGACGACGCGCGTGACGCGGCGGAGCTCGCGCTCGAGCGGGCTCGGCTCGTCCGGCGCCGCCTGAGTCAGCTCGGCGATGCGACCGAACTCGGTCGCCATCCCCGTAGCGACGACGACCGCCTCACCCGTCCCGCGGACGACGTGCGTCCCGGCGTAGACGAGGCGCTCGGGCTCGACCGGTCGCGACTCCCCGGTCAGGGTCGAGTTGTCGACGCGGAGATCGTGACGAGCGAGGAGCTCGGCGTCCGCGCTCACCCGGTCGCCCGGCCCGAGGACGACGAGGTCGCCGGGCACGAGCTCCTCAGCCGGGATCTCGCGCTCCACCCCGTCCCGACGGACGCGCGCGGTATGGGGGAGCACCCGGCGCAGGGCGTCGCTCGCGCGCTCCGCGCGGTACTCCTGAACGAACGCGAAGACGGCGTTGACGACGATGACGACGACGATCGCGATCGCGAGCTCAGGGAGGCCGCCGAGGAGCGCGAGGGCGGCGCCGGCCCAGAGCAGGAGCGCGAAGAGGTGGACGAGGTTCGCCGCGAAACGCCGCAGGTGCGAGGGACGGGGCGGCTCGGCGAGGACGTTCGGCCCGAACCGCGCCAGCCGCGCGCGAGCCTCCTCGGTGCTGAGGCCCGGCTCGCTGGTGCCAGGCGCGGTTGCTCGCACGACGGCCA
>JAVQXS010000458.1:0-1628 GCA_033578065.1 Thermoleophilia bacterium | reverse complement strand
GACGTGCGTGCGGATCAGGACGACGAGCGTGCAGCGGCGCCCGTGCCGATCGGGCACGAGACGCCCGTGCCCCCGAGCCCGCAGTAGCCGTTCGGGTTCGCCGCCAGGTACTGCTGGTGGTAGGGCTCGGCGTAGTAGAAGGGGCCGGCGGGCGCGATCTCGGTCGTGATCTCGCCGTACCCCGCCTCCCGGAGCGCCGCTTGGTAGCGGTCGCGCGAGGCGAGCGCTGCGTCGCGCTGTCCCTCCGTCGTCCAGTAGATCGCCGAGCGGTACTGCGTGCCGACGTCGTTCCCCTGCCGCATGCCCTGCGTCGGGTCGTGGCCCTCCCAGAAGACCTTCAGCATGGCCTCGTAGCTCGTCGCCTGGGGGTCGAAGACGACGAGGACGACCTCCGCGTGCCCCGTGCGGCCCGAGCAGACCTCCTCGTAGGTCGGGTTGGGAGTGGTGCCGCCCGCGTAGCCGACCGCGGTCGTGAAGACGCCCGGCGCCTGCCAGAACATCCGCTCCGCTCCCCAGAAGCAGCCCATCCCGAAGAGCGCCCGCTCGGCGCCCTCGGGGAAGGGCGGCGTGAGCGGCGTGCCGAGGACGAGGTGCGCGGCGGGCACGCGCATCGACTCGTCGCGTCCGGGGAGCGCGTCCTCCGGCGAGGGCACCGTGAGCGGCTTCCGGCTGAAGAGCATGCCCCTACGGTACCGAGAGGCAGTCGTCCAGCGAGAGAAGGCCCGTTCGTGCGGCCGGGAGGCGTTCGCGCGGTTGCTCGCAGCCTCGTGGCGCCTTGTCCACGTCGTCACCCTCTCGCAACGACGTCGAAGCCCTCGCCCGACAGCGGCGCGGAGACGATCTCCGCGACCACGGAATCGAACGGAAGGAGCATGTCGATGCGAAGGACGTTGCGTCCCCTCGTTGCCGCACTCCTCGTCGGAGCGGCGGTATCGAGCGTCGCGCTCGCCGCTGCGATCACCGCTCCCAGGAAGGCGGAGCTCGCCGCGGATGCCGTGCTGATCGGAACGGGTCTCGGCCGCGAGTGGTTCCTCGGTGGCTTCAGCGACCTCTACCCCGAGGGCAGGTCGGGCAAGGAGTACTGGACGATCACGGACCGCGGCCCGAACCTCGACGGCGGCGTCGGCGGCACGCCGTGCGCGCGCGGCACGAAGGTGTATCCGGTCCCGACCTTCGCGCCCGAGATCGTGCGCATCGGCGTGAAGGATGACGTCCTCAAGGTGAAGGAGCGGATCCCGCTCTCCTTCGCAGCCGGGCCGGCGGTCGGCACCTCCGTGCGTCCCGCTCCGAAGAACGAGCCGGCGGTCGACACGAGCTGCAACGCGCTCGGGACGACGCCCCGGGGCGTCGACAGCGAGGGCATCGTCGTCGATCCGCGCGACGGCAGCTTCTGGGTCGCCGACGAGTACCTGCCGAGCATCCTCCACGTTCGCAAGGACGGTCGCGTGCTCACGCGCATCGTCCCCGTCGGCACCGAGAGCAGCGCACAGGGCGCAGGCGCTCGTGTCGTCAGCGGCTTCCCGGAGACGGTCGGGATCAACTTCCGGCCGAACCGCGGGTTCGAGGGGATCGCCATCTCCGAGGACGGCCGCACGCTGTACACGGCTCTCCAGAGCCCAATGGAGTAC
>JAVQXS010000457.1:0-1631 GCA_033578065.1 Thermoleophilia bacterium | reverse complement strand
CGCACGAGCGGCGTCGCTCGCACGTGTCCCACCACGGCGAGCTCCGAGGGAGGGGCGGGCAGGCCAGGGGCCCCCTGCTCGGAGTCACGCGGCCGACGGGACTCCCCCCCGTCGCGCTCGACGGGCGGCTCCTTCTCCGGCTCGCCGATGAGGACGAGCTCCGCACCGACGGGCACGATCTCCCCCTCGGCGACGAGGATGCGCAGCACCGTCCCCGCCCACGGCGAAGGGATCTCGACGGTGGCCTTGTCCGTCTGGATCTCGACGAGCGGATCGTCCTCGGCGATGACCTGCCCCTCGGCGACGAGCCAGCGCGCGATCTCGCCCTCCGAGAGACCCTCGCCGAGGTCGGGCAGCTTGAGCGCGCGCGCCATCAGAGGCGGGCTCGGGAGATGGATCGCCGCTCCACCGGCGTTAGGGGAGGGGAGCCTCGGCCGAGCGACGTCCGCTCTCCATCAGGCTGCGAGGAGGCGACGTACGGCGTGCGCGACCCGCTCGACCGAGGGGAGGTAGCAGTCCTCGAGCTGCCAGTACGGGTACGGGACGTCGTAGCCTGTCACGCGCAGGACAGGCCCCTGGAGGTCGAAGATCGCCTTCTCGGCGAGCACCGCCGCCACCTCGGCCCCGAAGCCGGCGATCCGCGGCGCCTCCTGGACGACGACGGCGCGACCTGTCTTCGCGACCGAGGCGAGGAGCGACTGCTCGTCAAGCGGCTTCAGCGACCGGAGATCGAGCACCTCGCACGAGGCCTCGCCCTCGAGGGCGGCCGCTGCGCGCTCGCAGACCGACACCATCGCCCCGTAGGCGACGAGCGTCACGTCGGAGCCCTCGCGCGCGACGCGGGCGCTCCCGAGCGGGACGACGTGCTCGCCGTCCGGCACCTCCTCCTTCACGCTCCGGTAGTGGAGCTTCGGCTCGAGCACGACGACCGGGTCGGGGTCGCGGATCGCCGCCGCCAGCAGCCCCTTCGCGTCGGCGGGAGTCGACGGGATCGCGACCTTCACCCCGGGCGTGTGGGCGTAGTACGCCTCGGGCGAGTCCTCGTGGAGCTCCGGCGCGCGCACCCCGCCCCCGTACGGCATGCGGATGGTCAGCGGGAATGCCATCGTCCCCCGTGTCCGCCAGCGGTAGCGGCCGACGTGGGTGATGAGCTGGTCGAGCGCGGGGTAGCTGAAGGCTTCGTACTGCATCTCGACGACAGGACGCCAGCCGGCCATGCAGAGACCGACCGCGGTGCCGAGGATGCCCGCTTCCGCGAGCGGCGTGTCGATGCAGCGGTCGGGGCCGAAGCGCTCCTGGAGCCCGGCAGTCGCGCGGAAGACGCCGCCGAGCACGCCAACGTCCTCGCCCATGACGAGGACCGACGGGTCGCGCTCCATCTCGACGTGGAGCGCGTCGTTCACCGCCTCGACGAGGTAGCGCTCGCTCACCGACCGAGGATCCTCCGCAGCTCGGCAAGGTCGTCCGCCAGCCCCGCAGGCGGATCCGCGTACGCGGTCTCGAAGACGAGCGCGGGGTCGGGAGGCGGCGCCGCCTCGGCGGCGGCGATGCCCGCGCGCCGGCGCTCGAGCGCCGCCGCCGTGATCGCGGCCGCGCGCGTCGCGGCGAGGGGCCCCGGGAGCCGGAGGGAG
>JAVQXS010000456.1:0-1641 GCA_033578065.1 Thermoleophilia bacterium | reverse complement strand
GGTGCCGCTCGGGGAGACGCTCGAGAGCGTCCCCCCGCTCGGGACGCTCGCGAGCGTCCACGGCGACGTCCCGGCGGTATACGGGCCGAGCGGCTCGTCGAAGGTCGCCTCGACTCGGTCCACCCGGCCGTCGCGGTCGACGTCGAGCACGACGAGGGAGACGAGCGACGGCCTCGTCGTGTCGTAGGCGTACGCCTCTCCGGCGAGCGACCCAGCGAGCCCGTTCCCCGCGGCGTCGGTGATGACGCCGACGCTCGCCAGGTCGAGCCGGACGGAGCCTGCGTTCGTCCCCGTCACCCCTGCAACGCTCGCGCTCGCCGTCCACGCCGCGGTCGGCACGGGGCCGGAGGGCGTGACCGAGACGAGGGTCGGTGGGCCGCTGAGCCCGCTCGCGAGGAGGCTGAAGTCGGAGGGATGGACGCCTGAGACGGGCTCCGAGAACGTCACCGTCCAGACGAGCGGCCCGGCGTTCGTCGGGCTCGGGCCGGCACGCGCAATCGAGGCGACGGTCGGTGCGGTGCGATCGACGAGGTACGCCTCCCCCTCGAAGTCGCCGTTCCCCGTGCCTGGACCGCCGAGCGGGGTGCCGGCGAGATCCCGGATCGAGTCATCGTCCACGAGGTCGAGGCGGAGGAGGCCGTCGGCTCCGATGCTCGAGACGACCGTGTACGTGTCCCCGCTCCCGGACACTCCCGAGAGCGTCGCGCCGGCGGCGCCCGCGCCGGAGAGGACGAAGTCGCTCGCGTCGACGCCCGTCACCGCCTCGCTGTAGACGACCGTCCAGCTCGCGGAGGACGCGTTCGTCGGAGACGAGCCGGCGAGCGCGATCGACACGACGTACGGCGCCGAGGGGTCTGCGACGTCCACCGTGCCCTCGCCTGAGGACGTCCACGTGCGGAAGCGCGCCGTGACGCGGTAGACGTACTCTCCGCCCCCCGGGGGCGCGTCGGCGCAGGAGAGCTCGTCGTGCGCCTTCGGCGTCGTGCCCGTGCCGCAGACGAAGGTCCAGCTCGGCCCAGCGCTCCGCGCCCGCTCGACGACGAACGTCACCTCGGCAGCGGCGCCCGTAGGGGCCGGCACCGCCGTCCAGGCGATCTCCGCCACGCCCGGCCCGGGGCTTCTCGCGCTCACGGACGGCGCCGCCAGGGTGCCGACCGCCGCGCTCCCGGTGCCGCTCCCGCCGCCAGTGACGTACCCCCACGCCGCCGTGGAGGAAAGGAGCAGCGCGAAGGCTCCTCCGACGACCGCGACGAGCCGGTGGGGGGAGCGCATCACCACCGCGCTCCCCCGCTGGAACGTGGGTGGAGGGTCGCGCGGAGAGCGAGGAGCGCGACAAGCCCCAGGAAGCGCCGCCTCGCCGCCAGCTTCGTCCGCTCGCTCACGTCCCGCCTCCTCGCAGCGGAAAGAGACGAGCGGAGGGGCGCCGCAGGTGCCCCTCCGCTCCTCGGTCGGGCTAGGTGCTCGACCAGGTGATCGTCATCGTCAGGTTCTTGCAGGCGTCCTGGTTCGTCCCGCTGTCGAGCATGCGGACGGCGGTGGTCACCGTGTCGCTCGCGGCGGGCGCGAGCGTGTGGGCGTAAGGAACCCGATCGAACACGAAACAGTCGCCGTCGCAGGCGCCCTTGTAGGCGACGGGGCCCC
>JAVQXS010000455.1:0-1644 GCA_033578065.1 Thermoleophilia bacterium | reverse complement strand
CGTGCTCTACGGCGACGGCGAGCGCATCGACGTCGTCACGACGCGGACGGAGTTCTACGACGCTCCGGCGGCGCTCCCGGCCGTCGAGCGGGCGACGCTGCGCGACGACCTCTTCCGCCGCGACTTCACGATCAACGCGATGGCGGTCTCGCTCGCGCCCGACGACCTCGGACGGCTCATCGACCCCTTCGGTGGGCGACGAGACCTCGAGGCAGGGGTCCTCCGCGTGCTCCACAACCTCTCCTTCATCGACGATCCGACGCGGATCTTCCGGGCGATCCGCTACGAGGCGCGGTACGGCTTCCGCCTCGACGAGCATTCGGCACGCCTCGCGCGCGCGTGCATCGACATGGGGCTCGTCGGCGACCTCTCCTCGGCCCGGCTCCGCGACGAGCTGACGGCGCTCCTCGACGATCCCGGCGCCGTCGGCGGGCTCCTGCGGCTTGGGGAGCTCGGCGCCGATCGCGCCGTCCACCCGAAGCTGCGCGCCGACGAGGAGGCGGCGCGACTCCTGCGCCGGGCGCTCGAGCTCCGGGAGGAGCTCGGCGTCGACGTCCCGCGCTGGCGCCTCGGGCTCGCCGTCCTCGGCCGCGACTTGAGCTCCGAGGAGGCGCTCGGCTGGCTCGAGCGGCTCCGCGTCCGACGCCGAGACGTCGCGCTCGTCGTCGGCGCGATCAGCCTCGCGCCCCGCATCGCGGAGCGCGTTCAGACGGAGGACCTCGAGCCCTCGCAGGTCGTCGCCCTCGCGGAGCCGTACGCTCCCGACGCTCCACTCCTCGCCCTCGCCGCGACCGAGCATCCGGCGCTGCGCGACTACTTCGCCCGGCTCCGTGACGTTCGACTCGAGATCGACGGCTCGGACCTCGCGGCCCTCGGACTCGGGGAGTCGCCGCGCGTGGGCGAGGTGCTCGCGGAGCTCCGCCGCCGCAAGCTCGACGGGGAGCTCGAGGGGCGCGAGGCGGAGCTCGCCGCCGCCCGGGAGCTCGTCGAGGCGAGGCGCGAGGGGTGAGGATCGCTCCGGCAGAGACGATCGCGGAGCGCTACCGGAGGCTCCGCGAGGAGGTCGGGCCGGACGTCACGATCGTCGTCGCGACGAAGTACGTCGCGCTCGGGGACCTGCCGCGCCTGGCCGAGGCCGGGATCGAGGTCGTCGGGGAGAACCGCGCGCAGGACCTCCGCGCGAAGCACGATGCGTACGGCGAGCTCTTCCGCTGGCACTTCATCGGCCACCTCCAGTCGAACAAGGTGAAGGTCGTGAACCGGCTCTGCGAGCTCGTGCACTCGCTCGACTCCGACTCTGCTGCTCGACGGCTCGCGATCCCTGCTCTCCTCGAGGTGAACCTCTCGGGAGAGGAGACGAAGTCGGGCGTGCCACCTTCGGCGGTCGGCGCGTTCGTCGCCCGCTACCCGCTCATCCGCGGGCTCATGACCATGCCTCCGCTGACGGATGACCCAGAGGCCTCGCGACCGTACTTCCGGCAGCTCCGCGAGCTCGCGCTCGAGCACGGTCTCCGCGAGCTCAGCATGGGCACCTCCCAGGACTACCGCGTCGCCGTCGAGGAGGGGGCGACGCTCGTGCGCGTCGGCTCAATGCTCTTCTCGGAGACCGGGACGTGACCTAGAATCGCTCGGTCGTGGGTCTCG
>JAVQXS010000454.1:0-1644 GCA_033578065.1 Thermoleophilia bacterium | reverse complement strand
AGCGACGGGCTCGTCCACGTGGTCGGCGATGCCTCCAAGCCCCTAGCCGAGCACGATGCCTACCCGGGGCTCGAGCGCCGTAGCCCGCCGGATGCGGGCGACCGCCTCCGCGAGCACCTAGACCGATCCTTCGGCGACGCGCTCCTCGTAGCGCGCGACGACCGTGGCCGCCGCCTCCGCCGGGTCGTCCGTGACCGTGAGGAGCTCGACGTCCTCGGGCGCGATGAGCCCCGCCTCGAGCATCTCCGCGCGCATCCAGTCGAGGAGCTCGGCCCAGTAGTCGCCGTCGACGAGCACGACCGGGAAGCGCCCGATCTTCCCCGTCTGCATGAGCGTCAGCGCCTCCCACAGCTCGTCCTGCGTCCCGAAGCCTCCGGGGAAGATGACGAAGCCCTCCGCCGCCTTCACGAACATCACCTTCCGCGCGTAGAAGTGGTGGAAGGTGAGGGAGATGTCGCAGTACGAGTTGAGGCGCTGCTCGTGCGGGAGGTCGATGTTGAAGCCGACGGAGAGCCCTCCCGCCTCCTGGCAGCCACGGTTCGCCGCCTCCATGACGCCGGGGCCGCCCCCCGTGACGACCGCGAAGCCTTCCCTCGCGAAGGCCCGCCCGGTCGCCCGCGCCCGCTCGTACGTTGGGCTCCCCTCTCCGACGCGGGCCGAGCCGAAGATCGAGACCGCGGGCCGGTCGATTCTCCGCACCGCCTGGAAGCCAGCGAGGAACTCGGAAGCGATGAGCGAGACGTCGCTCGCGAGCGGCTCGTGCGTGCGACGCAGGACGCGGCGGTCGAGGAGCCCGTCGGGCGGCGTCGGGGCGTCGGTTTCCTCACGAGCCACGCCCGATCCACTCCTCGCCACCGACGTAGACCTCCTTCTTCCAGAGCGGAACCGTCACCTTGAGCTCGTCGATCGCCTCCGCGCAGGCAGCGAGCGCCGCGGCACGGTGCGGAGCCGAGACCGCGATGACGACGCTCGTCTGCCCGATCTCCACCCGGCCGACGCGATGGTGGATCGCGACCTCGCAGAGCTCGTAGCGGGCGCGGAGCCTCCGCGCGAGCTCCGCCATCGTCTCCTCCGCCATCCCCTCGTACGCCTCGTACTCGAGGTACCGCACCTCGCGCCCGCGCGAGCGCGCCCGCGTCGTTCCGACGAAGAGCGCCACTGCTCCAGCGTCGTCGGATCGCACCTCGTCGAGCGCCGCCTCGACGGAGAGCGGCTCCTCCGAGAGCCGGAAGCGCGCTCGCGGCTCCGCTGCGGCCGAGCGGGCACGCGCGCGACCGGACGAGCCCCCGGCGGAGGAGGGGGTCGCCGCTCCCGCGCTCTCTCCCTGGCCCCGCGCGTTCGAAGCGCGAGTCCCGACCCCGGCCTCAGCCTCCGAGGCGCCCCCCGAGACCGGTGGGATGAGCGCCACCTCGTCGCCCGGCTCGAGCGCGGCATCGCGAGCGACGTACGCCCGGTTGCGGGCGAAGAGGAGGCCTGGCGGCTCCGCTCCGAGCGCGAGCGCGCCCCACACGTCCCCGACGACGGCGCCGTCGGGGAGCTCGAGCTCGACGCTCCCGAACCCCGCTTGCTCGCGGAGCGCCGCGAAGAGCCTCACGCGGACCCTCACGTCCGGAGCCTAGCCACGGTTGCCTTGTCGGTCATGAC
>JAVQXS010000009.1:0-14784 GCA_033578065.1 Thermoleophilia bacterium | reverse complement strand
CTCGAGCCTGCCCTCGTCGAGACGTACCGCGAGCGCTGGGGCCTCGAGATCGTGTGCGGGTACGGCCAAGCCGAGACGGGGGTCGTCGCGGCGACGCGCCACCGCGAGGAGCGTCCCCGCGCTCCGGGCGAGATCGGGGAGGCGCTCCCCGGTCACCACCTCGCCGTCGTCGACGCGGACGGGTCCGAGCTCCCTCCTGGCGTCGAGGGCGTCCTCGCCGTCCGTGGGCGACCGCCGACGCTCTTCGCAGGCTACTGGGACGCGTCAGAGGAGACGAAGCGGGCGTTCCACGGCGACTGGTACCTCACCGGCGACATCGCGGTCGCCATCGAGCCCGGGGTCTTCCGCTTCCTCGCCCGAGCGGGGGAGCTCATCACGAGCCGTGGCCGGAGCTTCGCCCCCTACGAGGTCGAGCAGGCGCTCGCCGCACACCCCGCGGTCGTCGAGAGCGCCGTCGTCGGGATGCGAGACCTCGAGCGGGGAGGCCAGTTCGTCCGCGCCTTCGTCGTCCTCGAGCCCGGCATCGACGGCACGGAGCAGCTCGAGGCCGAGCTCCGCCAGTTCGTCGGCGAGACGCTCCCCGAGCAGCAGGTTCCCCGGGAGATCGAGTTCGTGGAGGAGCTCCCCCGCTCGTCCTCGGGCGCGCTGCGCCGGCTCGAGCTCCGCGAGCGACCGATCTCGGGTCGCCCGCTCTGGGAGCTCCCACCCACCTCCGAGATCGAGCCTGCGCCTCCGACGACCACCGGGCCCGCCCCGAGCTCCGAGCGTGCGGAGGAGCGCCGGTCGGTGGCGCCCGAGCCCCCTCCACTCGACACCGCTCCCCCTCCGCGCCCCGCTTCGGCCGCGCCGGAGCAGGCCTCGTCGGTCGAGCTACCCGAGCTGAGTCCGCCCTCCGAGGCGGCCGCGACGCCGGACACGACCGCCGAGCGTCCAGAGGTCGCGGACCGAGGCGAGGAGCCGCCTGTGCGCCCGCTTGCGCCCGTACCCCCCTCCGCGCCCGATCCCCGCTCCGAGCACCCGGCCGAACCTCACCTCGAGCGCGCCGCGGCGCTCGGCGGCGACGAGACGACCCCAGCGGTCGAGGAGGCTACCGAGCCGCTCGGGCGCGCTGAGCTCGACGTCGTCGAGACCCCGACCCGGGCGGCGCCCCCGGAGCCGCCCGCCGACCTCGCCGCGGCCCCGCAGCCGGGCGCGACGCTCCAAGCTGGGATCTCGCCTCCGCCCCCTCCTGACGACGTCGTCGAGGCCCGGCTCGTGCCGGCAGAGACGTCGACGCCCCCACAGAGCTCCTCCTCGGAGGCCGCGCCTCATCCCGTCCCTCCGCCGCCCGAACAGGACGGAGAGCGGCCGACGGTCACGGACGAGTCAGGAGCCGTGCCCACGTCGCGCTCCGGCGGGCCCCCGTCCCCGCCCGCGGCATCCTCGGCCGAGCGTCCGTCGACCCCCGTCCCGGAGCCGGAGCCGCTTCCCGACTACATCCTCGTGCCGGCGGAGGCCTACGCGAGCCGGCCACCGCTCCCTCCGAAGCCCGATCCTGAGCCTCCTGCCGACGTCGGCCCGCTCCCCGAGTACGTCGTCGACCCAGACCGGCGGCTCGAGGTCGTCGCCGAGCCTCCTCCCGCGACGAGCCGCTCCTCGCCGACGGCGCCTTTGCTCGAGAGCGAGCGGGCTCCACGAGAGACCCCGCTCGCTCGGCTCGCCCGGCGTCCCGTCGAGATCCCGATCCCCGGGGAGGGCGAGCCGCCGAGGACGCAGCGGGGTCGAGGGCGAGGCCGTCGCCGCCTCGTTCCCCCTCCCGAGCCGAGCAAGGCGCGCGGGCGCTCGGAGGGGGAGCCCGGCGATGAGGGCCTTGAGACCGGCTGGATGCAGCGGCTCTCGTCCCGTCTCCGCGCGTACGGCCTCTCGGAGGAGGGCGAAGACCGCCGTCGCGACGGCACGCGCGGAGAGACGGGAGACGACGAGAGCCGCGTCGAGCGCCCGCCCGCGTGACCGCGCTGCACGCTCGCGGCCGCTCGTGCGCACCGAGTACGGTCCCGCCATGAGCGACCAGGAGACCGTGAGCCTCCTTCGCTGGCTGCGGTGGCAGCTCCGCGAGCCGACGGCCGACCGGGAGCGGCTCGAGGCGGCGGTCGTCCACGACGACCCCCGCGAGGCGCGCAGGCTCGTCGAGCGGGCGCCGCTCACGGACGCCCAGCGGCGGCAGCTCCTCGCGCTCCTCGACCGCTGGGAGGCTCGGCATCGGCGCCTCTGAGAACGCGGCGCTCGTCCGGCGGATCTTCGACGCCTTCGCGCGCAGGGACGCCCGCTCCAGCGTGGCGTCCCCTCCGAGCACGTGACCTGGGGCGTAGCAGGTCGCGAGGCGCTGCCGCGAGGAGATCCGCCGGTTCCTCGGACGCCTCTGAAGGAGACCCATGGGACAGTGCTCCTCATCCACATCGAGGGTGGCTTCGCCCGAGACGTGCTCGCGCTGGCGAGCGATTCGGAGGCGCTCGGGGCCTTCTGGGCGTAGGCTCCGCTCCATGAACGACGCGCGCTTCGCGGACGGGCTCCGCTACCGCATCGAGATCCCCTCCGTCGAGGGCCCGGCCGCGTTCCGCGCCGTCCTCGAGGAGGCCGAGCGCCGGTCGGTGCCCGTGCGCCGCATCTCGCAGGGGAGCGGCGTGATGATGCTCACCGACGCGGAGATCCGGGAGCTCGCGGAGCTCGGAGCCGCGAACGGCATCGAGGTGTCGCTCTTCCTCGGCCCCCGGGGCGCCTGGGACGTAGGCGGTCAGTCGTTCGCGACCGCGGCCGTCGCCGGCGTCGCGCGCGGCGCCGGAGGCGTCGCAGGCTGCCTCGCCGAGGTGACGCGGGGCGTCGCGCTCGGCATCCGCTCCTTCCTCGTCGCCGACCTCGGGGTCCTCGCCGAGCTCGGACGACGCAAGCGTGCGGGCGACCTCCCGCCGAGCGTCGTGCTCAAGACGTCCGTCCTCCTCCCGTGTGCCAACCCTCCCACCGCCCGGGCGCTCGAGGAGCTCGGGGCGACGACGATCAACGTCGCCACCGACCTCTCCCCTGGCGAGCTCGGCGAGCTCCGAGCGGCGACGGCTTGCCCGCTCGACGTCTACGTCGAGGCCCCCGATGACCAGGGCGGGTTCGTTCGCACGTACGAGGTGCCGGAGATGATCCGGCTCGCGGCACCGCTCTACGTGAAGCTCGGCGTCCGGAACGCGCCCAGCATCTACCCCTCCGGCCTCCACCTCGAGGAGACCGTCATTCGCCTCGCCCGGGAGCGAGTGCGGCGCGCGGAGCTCGTGCTCCGCCTGCTCGCCGAGCAGGCACCCGAGCTCCTCGAGGGGAGGGGCGCAGAGCATCCGCCAGACCTCGGGATCCCAGAGCCGTGAGAGAGCGCTTCACGTCCATCTACACGGCGGCGCTCGCCGACGTCCTCGACCGCCGTGGCCTTCGCCGCCAGACGCTCCCGCCGTCGATCCGTCCCCTCTGGCCGGGCCTCCGGCTCGCGGGGCCCGCCTTCACCGTCCGCGGCCGACCCGCCGAGGTGAAGGACGCACGCGCCTGGGATCGCGCGATCCGGAGGGTGCTGGCGATGCTCGGCGAGGTGCCCGAGGGCCACGTGGCCGTCTACGCGTGCGCCCAGGACGTCTCCGCGCACCTCGGAGAGCTGTCCGTCACCTCGCTGCGGGCGCGCGGAGTCGCGGGCTGCGTCCTCGACGGCGGCTGCCGCGATACCCGCTTCATCCAAGCGGAGGGCTTCCCGGTCTTCTGCCGCTTCGTCACCCCTGAGGACTCGACTTGGCGCTGGGAGCTCGAGGAGACGCAGGCGCCGATCATGATCGGCGGCGTCGGAGTCGAGCCAGGCGACTGGATCGTCGGCGACGACGACGGCGTCGTCGTCGTGCCGGCAGCGATCGCGGACGACGTCCTCGCCGAGGCCGAGGAGAAGGCGTCGACGGAGAGCGAGATCCGCGCCGCCGTCCGCGAGGGCATGCTGCCGCTCGAGGCGTACGAGCGCTACGGCACGTTCTGAGCGGCGCCCGTCACCCGTCCTCCTCGGCTGGCGGGGGAACCGGATTCCAGACGGGGCTCGAGTCGTTGTCGTCGGGGTCGGTGAGTCGGCGGGTCTCGCCCCCGAGGAGCGGACGCACGGCGATCGCCCCGTCCTGGGAGAAGGCGAGGAGTCGCCCGTCCGGCGACCACGCTGGCTCGAACGCGGCCTCGGTGGCGGTCGTGAGGCGACGGAGCCCTCTCCCGTCGACGCCGACGACGTAGACGTCGAACCGGCTCGCTCGCACGTTGCTCGCGAAGGCGATCGTCCGGCCGTCGGGAGACCAGGCGGGTCCATCGACGACGGCGCCGAGCCGTGTGAGCCGGCGCCGCGCGGAGCCGTTCGGCCGCATGAGCCAGAGCTCCCGGATCTCCGTCCCCGGGGTACGGCGCACGTAGGCGATCCACGCTCCGTCCGGCGACCAGGCGGGCTGCGCTTCGGAGGCGAGGTCGTTCGTGAGGCGCCTCTGCCTCGACCCGTCCGCGTCCATGAGGAAGAGGCGCGGCGGATCGCCGCGCTGGAACACGATCTGCGAGCCATCTGGCGACCACGCGGGGTGCCCGTCGTTCTCCCTCGTCGCGGTCAGCCGGCGTGTCCCCGTTCCGTCCGCACGCATCGCGTAGAGGTCGAAGCTCGCCCCGCGGCGGCTCGCGAAGGCGATCCAGCGGCCGTCGGGCGACCAGGCGGGCTCGATCTGGAAGTAGAGGCTCCTCGGCTCGTCGGAGCTCGGCGCGGGCGTGAGCCGCGTCTCCCGAGAGCCGTCCGCGTCCATCGCGAAGAGGGCGTAGTCTCCGTCCCGCGTGCTCACGAAGACGAGGTCCGGCCGCGGCGGGCCCTCGCTGCCGCAGCCCGCGAGGGCGAGCGAGAGGCAGACCGCAAGCAGAGCCCCGGAGACGAGGCGTCGTCCCACGACGAGCGGCCTCACCCTGCCTGCTCGTGGGCGATGGGCTCGACGCCGAGGTAGCGCCGCTGGAGCTCCTCATCGCCGGCGAGCTCCTCGGCGGTCGTCTCGAGCGCGATCTCGCCGCCCACCATGACGAGCTGGCGCTGCGCGAGCGAGGTAGCGACACCGAGGTTCTGCTCGACGAGGAGGATGGCAAGCCCCTCCTGCGCGAGACGCTGGAACGTCTCGACGAGCACCTCGATGATCGTCGGGGCGAGCCCTTCTGAGGGCTCGTCCATGACGAGGAGCGTCGGATTGCCGACGAGCGCGCGCCCGATCGCGAGCATCTGCTGCTCCCCTCCCGAGAGCTCGGCCCCGCCGTTTCGACGTCGCTCGCCGAGCCGAGGGAAGAGGTCGTAGACGCGCTCGATCGTCCACTCTCCGTCCCCCCGCGACGCGATCTTCAGGTGCTCGTGCACCGTGAGCGAGGGGAAGAGTCGTCTCCCCTGCGGGACGTACCCGATCCCGGCGCGAGCGATCCTGTGCGAGGGCAGGCCGTGGATCTCCTGCCCCCGGAAGCGCACGGAGCCGGTGGAGGCCGGAGGCGTGAAGCCCATGAGCGCAGCGCAGAGCGTCGTCTTGCCCATGCCGTTGCGACCGACGATCGCGATCGACTCCTCGTCCATCGTGAAGGAGACGTCGCGGAGGATGCGCGCACGGCCGTAGTACGCGCTCAGCCTCTCGACCGCGAGCAGCGGCTCAGGCATCAGCCGTGTAGTGGTGGCGTCCGAGGTAGAGATCGTGGACGAGCTCGTTCGCTCGGATCTCGTCGGGCGTCCCCTCCACGACGACGCGGCCGTCGTGCATCATCGTCACGCGCTCCGCGACCCGCAGCGCGACGTCCATGTCGTGCTCGATGAGGACGAGCGTGATCTCCTTGTCGAGCTCGAGGAGGAGCTCGGTGAGGAGCTGTCGCTCGCCGCGGGAGAGACCTGAAGCAGGCTCGTCGAGCATGAGGATCCTCGGCTCGGAGGCGAGCGCCATCGCGACGGCGACCTGCCGGTGCTCACCGTGGGAGAGGTTGCCGACGAGCTCGGAGAGCTTATGGTCGATCGCCGCTCGGCGCGCTGCCTCCCGCGCCCGCTCGCGCACCTGCCCGTCGACGCGCGGGAGCGTCACCGGCCGGAGACGGCCACCCGCGACGCCGAGGATCGCGAGCACGATGCTCTCCTCGACCGTGAGGCCGAGCAGCATCCGCGACTGCTGGTACGTGCGGGCGAGGCCGAGGCGCGCCCGCTTGCGCGCTGGGACGCGCGTCACGTCTCGGCCGAAGAGCTCGACGGTTCCCGTCGTCGCCGGGAGGTCGCCGGAGATGACGTTGAAGAGCGTCGTCTTCCCCGCGCCGTTCGGCCCGAGGATGGCGCGCCGCTCGCCGTACGCGACGTCGAGATCGACGTCGCGTACGGCGACGAGCCCGCCGAAGCGCCGGCCGACCCCCCGCAAGCGGAGGGCCGGCACGGCGTCCTCGACGGGCCTCGGCGCTTCCGTCACGTGCCTACCGGATGACCTGGTTCGTGATCACGCCGTTGCGCACGACGCGGATCTTCCCCTGCCACGGCAGGCTCTTCTTCACGCACCTCGGCTGCGCCCGGCCGGGCGGCGGGCTCGAGGGCTTGAAGAGTCCGCCGAACGACTGGTCGACGTTCGGCACGTAGCCGACGACCGCAGGCCCGATCGAGCCGTCCGGGTTGCGGACGATCTGGAGCGGGTACTGGTCCTGGATCGCCTGGCGGCGGGAGTCGAGAAGGACCCGGCCGCCGTCTGACACCTCGTAGCCCGACTTGAGCGCCCGAGGCATCGCGCGCTGCAAGGCGATACCCACGGCTCCGTTGGAGGCGTTCAGGCCTTGGATGAGCGCCCAGGCAGCGTTGTAGTAGTTGTAGACGAACCCGTCCGCAGCGGGCAGATCCGGGTACCAACGCTTGATGACCGCTTCAGGCCAGGAGCCGTCCCAAAGCCGCCGAGGTAGGCGCCGACGACCTTCGGCGCGACCTCCTTGTCGGCGCCGAGGAAGGCGAAGAACAGGTTCCCGGCATGCTGCTTCGGGTCGAGCTTGCCGTACGCCTGCTCGAACGCCTTCAGGCTTGCGCCCGTCCCGGTGCCGCCGACGACCCAGAAGTACCCGTCGACCGTGCCCGGCCGCGGGAGCTGCCGGATGTACGGAGCGTAGTCGGTCGTGTTGAGCGGCGGGAACACGCGCTTCACGATCCGGCCACCGATCGCGCAGAAGTCGGCGATGATGCCGGCAGACGACGTCCAGCCGAAGCTGTAGTCGTCCATGATGATCGCGGCCCTGCGCCAGCCGAGCCGCTTGTAGACGATCTCGCCGAGGCCCGCGTTCCACTGAGCGCCGTCGCCGTGGTAGCGGAACATGTTCCTCGGCGCGATCTGCATCGTCGGATCCTGCGACCCTGCGGTGCCGATGATGAACGTCTTCAGCGGCTTCGTCTTCGCGTAGTTCGCGACCGCCACCGCCTCGTCGCCGGAGAGCGGCCCGACCATGACGTCGGCGCGGAGCTGCTCCATGAGTCTCCGCGTCTCCTTGATCGCCGTCGGGGCGGTGTCGTCGCCGCAGCCGTAGCCGACGATGTTGACGTCCTTCCCGCCCGCCCTGATGCCGGTCATGCCGGCGGAGGGCTTCTTGCGGTCCTTCGGCTTGCCGCCCGCGTACTGGGCGAACGCCGCCTGGGCGCCCCCGATGTCGAGCTCGTAGCCGAAGGCGAACGCGCCCTTGCAGTCGGTCATGATCGCGACCCGGACCTCGTTCGCCTGCGAGGGAGCGGCGAGCGAGCCGGACACCGACACGGATCCGACCGCGACGAGCGCCGCGAGCGGAAGCAGGAGCTTCCAGCTACGCAGTCTCCTCATGTCCTTCCTCCTTTGCCTGCCGACGGAGATGTGTGCGATCTGCCTGCCGACACGTGCGGACAGGAGCCTACCGGTGCTCTCGATCGTGTCCAACCCCCTTTCACGACGACGTGCCCCCTCCCGCGACGGGGCTCGGGGCCGGGACGGGGCCGGCGCCGCCACCCCGGCGGCCGAGCGAGCCCCAGAGGCGGTCCCACAGCCCCATGAGCCCGTCGGGGGAGACGATGACGATGGCGAGGAAGACGAGCCCGATGATCGTGTTGAAGCTGCCGCCGATCACGGGCAGCTCGACGTCGCGGACGTAGTTGTTGATGACGATGAAGGTGAACGCCCCCAGCCAGGCTCCCTCGATGCGCGCAAGCCCCCCGATGACGCACATGACGAGGAGCTCGATCGTCGCGCCGATACCGATGTTCCCGGGCGCGATCTGGCCATCCCACCAGACGAGGAGGATCCCGGCGAGGGAGGCGATGAAGGCGCCGTAGGCGAAGGCGAGCGCCCGATGGAGGGGCACCGCGTAGCCGAGCGAGCTCATGCGCACCGGGTCGTCTCGGATCCCCTGGAGCGAGAGGCCGAAGGGCGTCCGCACGAGGTAGCGCGTGACGAGGTAGACGGCGAGGGCCGTCCCGAAGGCGATGTAGTAGAGCTTGTCCGGGTGGCCGATGATCTCCCCCACGAAGGGGGGCGTGTACTGGTTGATGCCGGCGATGGGCGAGAAGCCACCGAACTGCGTCACCTGGCCGAAGAAGTAGTTCGCGATGACCGCGTACGTGAGCGTGAGCATGAGGAAGTAGATCCCGAAGCTGCGCGAGGCGACCGCGCCGAAGACGAGCCCGATGAGCGTCGTCAGGACGATGGCGAGGACGAGCGCGAGCGTCGGATCCCAGCCGAGCGTGAGGCCCTTCGTCTCCCCGCCCGGGACGCGCTGGGTGACCATGTTCCCGAGGAGGTAGGCGGAGATCCCCATGAGGGCCGTCTGCGCGAGGGAGATCATCCCCCCGTACGCGTAGAGGAAGACGAGGCTCGAGGCGGCGATCCCGAAGAAGAGCGTCTGGGTGAGGATGGTGCTCACCCAGAAGTCGCTGAAGAGCGCCGGGCCGAGCGCGAGCACGACGAGCACCGCGACGCCGACGAGGCGCTCGACGCCCGTCTTCGGGCTCGCCCAGAGCCTCATCCCGCCCTCCCGAAGAGCCCCTGCGGGCGGAACGCGAGCACGATCGCGAGGAGCGCGAAGGTGAGGACGATCGAGAAGTTCGTGCAGCACTCGTCGCCGATGATCGGCAGGTAGGAGGCGGAGAAGGTGAGGACGAGCGCGTACAGGAGCGAGCCCGCCGCCGCGCCGAGGAGCGATCCCATCCCGCCGATGATCACGACGACGAGCGAGTTCAGGAGCCACTGCGTGTCCTGGCCGGAGGCGATGTTGCCCTGCGAGGAGCCGACGGCCGCGCCGACGCCCGCGAGGCCCGCGCCGACGAGGAAGGCGATGGCGAACGTCTTCTGGATGGAGATGCCGAGCGCAGCGGTCATCTGCCGATCGTCGACGCCGGCGCGGATGACCATCCCCGTCTTCGTCCGATAGAGCCAGAGGTAGAGGGCGACGCCGACGAGGACACCGATCCCGAGCATGACGAGCCGGGCGAGCGAGTAGCGCACGTCCCAGAGGTGGAGATCGACGAACCGCTCCGTCCACCCCGGCCAGGTCATGCTCACCGCGTGTCCGCCGCCGACCTCGAACACCCCCGTGCGCGGGAAGTGGGCGATGACCTGGTCGGCGATGACGACCGAGATCGCGATGGTGATGAGCGCCTGCCGGAGGTCCTGCCCCTGGTTCCAGCTCAGGAAGAGCTGCTGGAGGACGACGCCGATGACGGCCACGATCGCGACGGCGACGATGAGGGGGAAGACCCACTCCCACGTGTTCACCTCGCTGCCGGGGATGGAGAAGCCCTGGCCGGTCATCGACTGCTGCACCTCGTAGGCGATGTAGCCCGCCAGGAGGTAGAAGGAGCCGTGTGCCATGTTCACGACCCGCATGAGCCCGAAGATGAGCGAGAAGCCGCTCGCGACGACGAAGAGGAGGCCGGCGAAGGTGAGCGCGTCGAGGAGGACCTGGAGGAAGCCGCCTGGGTCGTCGAGCGCCGACCCGAAGGTCGTCGTCCGCCAGCCCCCGCCCGTGCCGTCGTCGGGCTCCGCGATGACGAGGACGTAGAGCACCGCGAAGACGACGAGCCCACCAGCGACGATGCTGGGAGCGAGCCGCGCGACGCCCCGCTGCCGAAGCCTCTCCACCACGCGTGGCGAACGTACCAAGCTGCCGAGCGACTTTCAACGCGAACCGCTCGATAATCGATTATGGGTGCGGGAGGGGGCTCTAGCCCCGCTCCCAGGCGAGCCCGGCCGCGAGCACGACCTCGTCCCGCGGCGCCACGAGCTGCATGTTGCCGATCGCGAGCGCTGCCCAGCCGACGAGGTTCACCCAGCGCAGGAACGACGACAGTGGAAGGCGGATCTCGAGCTCGTCGGCGTCCTCGGGCGGCAGGTCGATCCCGACGCAGGGGCTCACGTAGAGATCGACCTCGGGCTCGTAGCGGCGCCACTCGGCGATCGCGCGGTACGCGGCGGCGATCTCCTCGGGCGTCGCCCGCTGCGCCGCCTCGAGCTTCAACCGCATCGCCTCCGAGTACTCCTCGGCGCGGCTCGGGAAGGTGACGGCGTGCGAGCGGAGCGCCTCGTGCTGGAACTGCGGCCACGTGTTCGCGCTCGGCTCGGGAACCCGCGCCTCGACCACCCGCGCGCCGAGGCGCTCGAGATCGGCGACCCACTCCTCCGCCTCGTCGCTTCGCTCCGTCTCGCGGCCGTCCCCGATGCCCGGCGGTTGGCGCAAGAGGCCGATCGTGAGCCCGGCCAGGCGTGGCTCGGGCACGGGGCGCTCCGTGAGCACCGACCACATGAGCGCGACATCCGCGACGCTGCGGGCCATGGGGCCGACCGTGTCGAGCGTCGGGCAGAGCGGGAAGACCCCGTCGAGCGAGATGAGCCCCCACTGCGACTTCAGCCCGACAACCCCGCACGCCGCCGCCGGCAGCCGGATCGAGCAGCCGGTGTCCGTGCCCAGCGCGAGCTCGCAGAGACCCGCCGCGAGCGCGGCCGCCGAGCCGCTCGAGGAGCCACCCGTCGTCTTCCCCGGGCGCATGGGATTGTGGCAGGTGCCGTACCAGGGGCTCTGCCCGAGAACGCTCCACGCGAACTCCGGGAGATGCGTCTTCCCCACGAGCACCGCCCCCGCATCGAGCAGGCGCTGGACGGAGAGCGCGGTCCGGTACGGGACGTGGTCGGCGTAGATCCTCGAGCCGTACGTCGTCCGGATGCCGGCGGTGTCGAAGAGGTCCTTCACGCCGAGCGTCCGCCCCGCGAGCAGTCCGCCTCGAGCGCTCTCGAGGGCGGGCTCTACCCGGGTGATGAACGCGTTCCAGGGATCCCGTGCTCGGCTCATGCCCGCACCCTCGACGACGCGACACGCTGGCGGCGGGCCTCGAAGAGGAGCACGCCCGCCGCGACGGCGACGTTGAGCGACTCCACCTTGCCCAGGAGCGGGATCGAGACCATCGCATCGCACGCCCGGCGGACGAGCGGCCGGATCCCGCGCCCCTCCGCCCCGAGCACGAGCGCCGCTCCCTCGGCGAGATCCGCCTCCCAGAAGGAGACCTCTCCTGCGGGATCTGCCCCGTAGGCCCACAGGCGGGGACCCTTCACCTCCTCGAGGTAGCGGGCGAGGTTCGGCACGATCGCGATCGGGAGGTGCTCGACCGCGCCGGCGGAGGCGCGGCAGACGGCAGAGGTGACCATCGCCGAGCGGTGCGCGGGGAGGACGAGCCCCGACGCCCCCGCGCCCTCCGCGCTCCGCGCGACGGCTCCGAGGTTCCGGGGGTCGGTGACCTGGTCGAGCAGGACGAGGAGCGGATGCTCGACGGACGCGAGCTCGTACGCGTCCGCGTAGCGGAAGGGCTCGCACCACGCGACGACCCCCTGGTGGTCGCGCGTGCCCGCCGCCTCGGTGAGCGCCCGCTCTCGCTTCACGAGTGGCCGAGGATCGGCTCCGAGCCACGGAAGTCGTCCCGCGGCGCGCTCGGAGACCCAGACCTCGAGCACCTCGCGCGGCCCACGGAGGAGCTCGCGCACCGCGTTCCGCCCGTAGACGAGCTCGCGCGTCACCGGCGCCGGACGAGCCGGTAGCCTCCCCCGTCGTCGCGCGCCTCCCAGCCCGCCTGCTCGATCTCCACCCGGAGACGATCGGCGGTCTCGAAGTCACGGGCCGCTCGGGCCGCCTGCCGTCGCTCGGCGAGCTCGACCACCTCGGCGGGGGGCACCTCCTCGGCGGCGAGCGACTCGAGCCCGAACACGGCGAGGGCCCTCCGGAGGAGGTCGTGATCCCGCCACTCGTGCATGACGGCGAGCGCCGAGGGCGTGTTGAAGTCGTCCTCGAGCGCGTCGGCGAACCGCTCCCAGGCGCCCTCAGGAGCAGGCCGCGAGGGGTTGCGGAACACCTCCCGGAAGCCCTCGGCGCGCGCTCGCGCCTGCGCGAGCGCATCGTCGGAGAAGTCGATGGGGCCGTGCCAGTGGCCGGCGAGGAAGAAGAGGAGCGTCGCCTCCCGCCCCCACGTGTCGAGGACGTTGCGGAGCGAGACGTCGTTGACGAGCGACTTGTGCATCTCGGCCCCGCCGAGCTCGAGCATGCCGTTGTGCATCCAGATGCGCGCGAAGGGGCGCCCGGCGGCGCGCGACTGAGCGATCTCGTTCTCGTGGTGGGGGAAGACGAGGTCGGCGCCGCCGCCGTGGATCCAGAACTCCGGGCCGAGCGTCTTCTCCGCCATCGCCGAGCACTCGATGTGCCAGCCCGGCCTACCCCTGCCCCAGGGCGAGTCCCAAGACGTGTCCTCGCCCGGCTTCGTCGCCTTCCAGAGCGCGAAGTCGCGCGGATCCTCCTTGAGCGGGTTCGGCTCCTGCTCGACGACCTGGCCCAGTCGCTGCCCCGAGAGACGGCCGTACTCCGGGAAGCGCGCGACGCGGAAGTAGACGTCGCCGTCGACCGCGTACGCGTAGCCGCGCTCGACGAGCTCCTCGATGAGCGCGATGATCTCCGGAATCGACTCGGTCGCGAGCGGCATCTCGTCGGGGAGCCCGAGCCCGAGGTCGCCCGTGTCCTCGAGGTACCAGCGGGTCGCCTGACGCGCGAGCTCCGCGCTGCGCCCCGGAGCCGCCGCGTAGATCTTGTCGTTCACGTCGGTGATGTTGTGGACGAACGTCACCTCGTAGCCGCGCAGGCGCAACCAGCTCCGCAGCCAGGAGAAGACGACGAAGGGGCGGGCGTTGCCGATGTGGGCGCGCTGGTAGACGGTCGGGCCGCACACGTACATCCCGATGTGCTCCGGAGGCGGCGGGAGCTCGACGAGCGAGCGGCTGAGCGTGTCGTAGAGGCGCACGGGACGATCGTAATCACGCCTTCCCTCGCGCTGCCGCGCGGGCGAGAGCGACGTCGCGGGGCAGCGCGGCGAGGATGGCGGCGAGCTCCGGTCCACGCTCCGCACCCGTCAGCGCGAGCCGCAACGCGCGGAGGTCACCGCCCACCGCCTTCAGCTCGCGAACGATCTCGCGCGCCTCCTCGAGCGAGAGTCGCTCGGCCGTCGCCGAGCGCAGCTCGCGGAAGCGGTCGAGGGTCGGACGCCCCTCCAGGGGAACGACGGCCGCCCGTGGCTCGAGGACGAGGCGCGCGTACTCCTGCGCCTCGACGAGCGTCCGCGCGCCCCGCATCGCCGCGGCCGCCTCGATCGGCGCGCCCGCGGCCTCGGCGAGCTCCTCGTCCGACATGGCCGCGATCGCGTCGATGGCGAGCCGACGGAGCCGCGAGAGGTCGAGACGGACGTCGTGCGCAGGGAGGTCGAGCTCCTCCAGGTAGGCGCGCACCGCCTGCGCCGGGAACCCCTCGGCTCGGAGATCCGCGAGGGAGGCGTGGCCGTGACGCTTCGAGAGCTTGCTTCCGTCCGGGCCGAGGAGGAGCCCGTGGTGCATGACCTCGGGGAGCTCGTCGCCGAGCGCGCGAGCGATCGCGCGGTGGAGCTCGAGGTTCGGCCGATGGTCGGCGCCGCGGATGATGTGCGTGATCCGCAAGGCGAGGTCGTCGACGACGGAGGCGAGGTGGTACGTCGCCCTCCCGTCCGCGCGGAGGAGCGTCGTCCCCGTCTCGCGAAGCCGCACGGCTCCGTCCTCGTCCCGCATCGCCGCCCCGCTCGCGAGCGCACGCTCCGCGGCCTCGACGTAGAGCGTCCCGCGCTCGCTCTGTCGGAACGGCCCTTCCTCCCAGCGGACCCCAAGCCACTCGAGGTCGGCGAGGATCGCCTCCTCCCCGCTCGCGGCTGCTCGCGCCGGGTCCGTGTCGTCGATGCGCAGGACGAGGACGCCGCCCCGCTCGTCGGCGAAGCGCCGGTTCGCGACGGCGGTGAGCGCGTTGCCGAGGTGGAGCGAGCCCGTCGGGCTGGGGGCGAAGCGGACACGGACGCTCACGCCTGGACTCTAGGCAGCGAGCCATCCCGCCGAGAACGGCCTCTCGAGGACCTCTGAGGAGCCGAGGCCCCGGATCCGGGGCCTCGGCTCCTCCGCAGCTCACGGGACGGTCGCGGCGGGGACCGGGGGCACCGGCGCCTTCGTGGGGGCGCCGCCCCCCGCGGCCGGGCGCGGGCCCCCGTCGCTTCCCGAGCCACCTCCGCCGCCCGCGCACGACTTGCAGGCGGGATCGGCATCGACGGGCTTGCCGTCGACGGGCGTGTCGTCGACAGGCTTGTCGTCGAGCCCGTCCTTCACGGGGTCGACGGGATCATCGTGCCCAGACGGTCCGGGCGGACCAGGGGGCCCCGGCGGGCCAGCAGGTCCCTCC